>NZ_JBSFTC010000487.1:0-5884 GCF_053590415.1 Nonomuraea sp. NPDC003201 | reverse complement strand
GCCCCGGGTAGCCCATGCCGATGAGCAGCCGGTCGCCGCGCAGCCGTACCAGCAGGCCGGTGGCGGCGTGCAGGGTGACCGGGATGTCCGGCGTGTCCGGCGGCAGCGGGTCGGTGGTGAGCAGTTCCTGCTCGATGGGCTCGGTGAGCGGCAGGTCCACGCCGGCGTCGCGGACGAGCGAGGCCGACCAGGCGCCGGCGGCGCAGATGATGGCGTCGGCGCCGACGTCGCCGGCGGCGGTCCGCACGAGCCCGGCCCGCGTGTCGATGCCGGTGACCGGGCAGCCGGTACGCAGCGTCGCGCCCGCCTGCTCGGCCGCCCGCGCGTAGGCGGTGACGATGGCCGTGGTGTCGGAGATGTAGGCCTGCGGCGAGTACGCGGCGGCCACCAGCGGGAAGTCCCCGATGAGCGGGTTGCGCTCTCTGGCCTCCTGGGCGCCGATCAGGTTCACGTCGACGCCGGCGGCGTGCTGGGCGGGCAGGTCGGCCTCGAACGCGGTCACCTGGTCGGCCTCGGTGAACAGCACCAGGTAACCGACCTGCCGCAGCGGCAGGTCGATCCCCGGCCTGGTCGGGAAGGCGTGGTAGGCCGCGAGGCTGCGCACGGCCAGCGCCGAGCTGACCGGGTTGCCGGCGAAGTAGGAGCGGACCACGTCGGCGGTGGCGCGCGAGGCGCCGGAGCCGAGCGTGTCCCGCTCCAGCAGCGTGGTGTCGACGCCGGCCTCGGCCAGGTGGAACGCGATCGACAGGCCGATCACGCCGCCGCCGACGACCACTACCCGCGGACCGCTCATGCGGGCGTCTCCTCGCGGCGCAGGTGCTCGCCCGCCTCCCATGGGAACAGGTGCAGGTTCCAGCCGCCGAGGCAGTTGCAGTAGAGGGCCATGTGGGCCATGACGGAGACGAAGTCCTCGTGGTCGTCGAGCCGGTCGAGCCCGTCCAGCAGGCGCTGGGTGAAGCCCCACAGGGTGTCCAGGCCGCAGTAGCCGAGGAACTCGGCGGGCGTGTGCGCGAGCTGGCGGGTCATCTGGCGCAGCCACGGCATCGGCATGCCGTCGAGGGCGGCGCGGACGAGGCCGCCGTAGCAGCTGTAGCCGAGCGGCCGGGTCTCGCCGTTGACGAACAGCAGCGTGGTCAGGACCGTCTCGTAGCTGCCGGCGCCGGACGGGATGCGGCCCGCGTGCAGGTCGAGCAGCTCGCGGGGCGGGTCCAGCCAGATGCGCTCGGTCTCGGCGTGGACGTCCTTGACCAGCTCGTTGAGCTGCGGGTCGCCGATGGGCAGGCGCGGGAGCTGGTGGCCGCTGGGCTCGCCCTCGCGGCGCACTTCGGCGATGACGGGCCTCTTGGTGGTGTAGACGGAGTGCCAGACGTCGCGGCCGGCCTGGACCAGGGCGTCGAGGTCCTCGGGGACGACCTGGCCGATCGGGGTGGCGGTCATGGGCTCGGTGAGCTCGCCGTACTTGATGCCGAGATGCTGCAGTCGCGAGCAGAACAGGGTGCCGTCGGGCACGGTGCGCCGGTCCACCTTGTATTCCGCTGGTGTGTGCAGCAGCGAATGGACCGGTGCGACGTGGTAGAGGTGATATCCGGCGACCAGGGCGTGCCCCTGCAGGCTGCGGTAGGGCAGGGCGTCCCACAGGCACTGGGCCAGGGCGCGGTTGCGCTGGTCGAGTTCGGCGGCCACGGTGATGCCGAGGCTGGGCCAGGTGATTTCCACACGCTTCGATTCGTTCACAGTACGTCACTCTAACGTCACGATTTGTGCCGAAAGAGGCGGGGTCGTGCTATTGACCGGTGCTTGACGTGCTCTTCTGCGGCTTGGGTTTCCGGTGGCTCACAGCGGGGTGCGGGTGAACTGCTGGTTCTGGCCGCCGTTGCAGGGATACTGCTTGAACTGCACGTCGTCGGCCTGCGAGGAGCTGGGCAGGTCGGCGCACTTGCCCGAGTGCCTGGCCACCAGGCGCAGGTAGCCGCCGCCCGCGTCCTGCAGCGTCCACTGCTGGTTGGCGCCGGTGCCGCACGTGTACTGCTGGAGCGCCGCCCCGTCGGCGGTGGAGGCGCCGTTGACGTCCAGGCACTTGCCGGAGTTGCGGGCCACGACCTGCACGTAGCCGCCGCTGATCGACTGGATGCGCCACTGCTGGTTGGTGCCGCCGCCGCAGGCGTATTGGATGACCGCGGCCGCGTTGGCGGTGGAGCCGCCGCGCACGTCGGCGCACTTGCCGGAGTGGCGCACCGCCAGCCGGTCGTAGCCGGTGCCCGTCGTGGCGATCGTGCCGGCGGCGACGTCGACGGTGAGCTGGCGCGCGTAGGTCAGGCTCATGGACGTGCTGCTCGGGAACTGCACCGGCAGCCACACGTACCGGGAGTCGTTGACGGGCCCGCCCCACGCGCCCGCCCACCGGTCGCCCAGGTACAGGTACGACGTGCCGGACGTGCCCTGCACCGGCAGCACGTAGGCCGGCTGGGAGCCGAACGTGAGCGAGTCGCCGGTGTTCTGCCAGGAGCTCCACGTGCCGGTGATGCTGGTGGCGGTGGCGTACTGGGCCTGGTTGGGCTGCCAGCCGGTCGCGGCCGAGGTCAGCATGAAGTACACGCCGTCGCGCTTGAACAGCGCCGGCGCCTCCCGGTGGTCGCCGGCCCACATGCGCGCCAGCGTGGCCACGTCGGTGTAGTCGGCGCTGAGCCGGTAGACGTGCAGGTCGTAGTTCTCGTTCGCGGCCGAGATCATGTAGCCGGCGCCGTCGGTGTCGACGAACGTGGTGATGTCGCGCGACATGTGGCCGAGCGGCCGGAAGCTGCGCAGGTAGGTGTAGGCGCCGTCCACCGTGTTCGAGACGGCCACGGCGGCGCGCGCCTCGCCGTAGTCGCGGCCGTTCTCCTTGTGCATCCACATGACGAACCGGCCGGTGGCGGCGTTGTAGACGACCTTGGGGCGCTCGATGTTGGCGACCTGCAGCTCGGCGGCACTGGACTGGGTGAGCACGTGGTTGCGGAACTCCCAGGTGCGCAGGTCGGCCGAGCGGTAGGCGGAGACGTAGCGGAAGGTGCCGTCGGCGTTGCGGTTCTCCCCGAACCAGTAGTAGTACGAGCCGACCTTGATCACTCCGCCGCCGTGGGCGTGCAGCAGGTTGCCCGAGGTGTCGGTGAACTGCGCGCCGACCGGCACGGTCACGGGCGCGGCCGTCGCCGGGACGACGGGGGTCAGCGTGAGCGCCAGGCAGAGCCCGGCCAGCAGGGTCAGGAGACGGGACATGGCGTCAGCCGGTGCAGTTCGCGGAGACGGTGACGTCGTAGATGTACCAGGCGCCGCCGGGCGCGGTGTAGACGTGGGTGGAGGTGACCGACACGCTCGGGCAGACCTCGCCCGCCTGGGCGGCCCGCCGGTTCAGCTCCGCGCGGGCGTTCGCCTGACCGGCCGACCAGCTGGGTCCCCAGCCGGACGAGCTCGCGGTGCGGAACGTGTCCGCGTGCGCCGGAGGGGAGGCCAGGGTGACCGCGGCGGCGAGCGCCGGCGCCGGGAGGAGGTGCCATCGGGGGTCCCTTTCGCGTGGGGGTCGCGCCAGGAGCGCCACTCCGGCACCCGTCGGACGGCCGGCGCCGGATAGGCACCGCCACCGTAGATCGGGCCGGACGCGGGTACCAGCCAGGCGCTCGCCCGGCGGCGTCCGCCCAGCTCAGCACGTGAAACTTTCAGCGCATGACAAGCCCCGGCGCTGCCGGCCGGTTACGCCGGCAGCCAGGCCAGGGCGGCCGTGACCAGGGCCTCGACACCCGTGGGCAGGGTGGGGAGGATCTGGGGGGCGAAGAAGGGCGAGTGGTTGCTCGGGACGTCCTCGCGCAGCCGGCCGTCCCGCTCGGCGCGGGCGTACAGGCCGGGGTCGGCGCCGCCGAGGCCCCAGAAGACCGACGGCGCGCCCGCCTCGGCGCCGAACAGGCCGAAGTCCTCGCTGCCCATCAGCGGCGCCATGGCCGGCACCCGCTCGGAGCCGAACCGGCCGGCGAACGCCTCGCGCACCCGGGCCGTGGCGTCGCCGTCGTTGACGGTCAGCGGGAAGGCGTTGAGCGTGCGGATCTCCGGCGGGCGGGGCGCGCCGGAGGCGGCCGCCTCGGCGTTGACCACGCGCTCCACGGCCGCCAGCAAGGTGCGGCGCACCTCGGGGGAGAACGAGCGCAGGTTGATCGTGATGGACGCCTCGTCGGGGATGATGTTCTCCTTGTGGCCCGCGTGGATCTGGGCCACCGTCAGCACCGCCCGCTCGAACGGGGAGACCTCGCGCGAGACGACCGTCTGCAGGCGCATGACGGTCGAGGCGGCCAGGACGACCGGGTCGACGGTCCGCTCCGGCTGCGAGCCGTGCCCGCCCCGGCCGTACAGCCGGATCTCCATGCTGTCGGCGGCGGCCAGGATCTCGCCGGGGCTGATGAGCAGCGTCCCGGCCGGGTCGGGGAAGACGTGCTGGCCGAGCACGACGTCGGGCGTGCCGATCCGGTCGAACAGCCCGTCGTCCAGCATGGCCCGCGCCCCGGCCGCGATCTCCTCCGCCGGCTGGAACAGCGCCACGAGCGTGCCCCGCCACCGGTCCCGGCCGGCCGCCAGCAGCTGCGCCGCGCCGCTCAGGCACGTCACGTGCATGTCGTGGCCGCAGGCGTGCATGAGCGGCACCCCGTCGGGCGTGGTGGCGGTGCTCGCGTACGGCAGGCCCGTGGCCTCCAGCACCGGCAGCGCGTCCATGTCGGCCCGTAATGCCACCGTGGGGCCCTCGCCGTTGCGCAGCACGCCCGCCACGCCCGTGCCGCCGAGGCCCGTGACGACCTCGAACCCGGCCGCCCGCAGCCGCCCGGCGGCGATGCCCGCCGTGCGCTCCTCCTCGAAGGCGGGCTCGGGGTGCCGGTGCAGGTCCTGATACAGCTCGGCGAGCTCGCCGAGCGCCGGGCCCGCGAGCCCGGCCATGATCGCGTCGATGGCGTCCTGATCGCTCATGCCGACATCCGTTCCAGTTCGGTGATCTCTTGGACGAGGGTACGGCGGGCCGCGTCGCGCTGCTCGGGGGTGGGGGGCGTTCTGGGGAAGCCGGCCGGCAGCCCGGCCAGGACCGCGGCGTACAGGGCCGTCCTGCGCGGGGTGCGGGCCGGGCGGGGGAGCCGGAACAGGGCGGCCACCAGGCGGTCGACGGCGGCGGTGTCGAACACCGACTCCCACGCCCGCCGCTCCGCCCCGCCGTCGTGGGCGCCCCGGTCCGGGCGGTGCCCGCGGCGGGCGTCCGCCGTGGCCGGGTCGTCCACGGCCAGGCCGCCGTCCCCCTCCGCCAGCACCACGCCGTACGCGCGCGCCGCCGCCTCCCGGGAGACCACACCCCGTTCCACGTCCCGCAGCACCGCCTCCGGATCCCTGGTGTACGGGTCGCCGTAGCCGCCCGCGCCCGAGGTCAACAGCGTGACGACGTCACCGGGCTCCAGCGGCAGCACGTCGATCTTGAAGTGCCTGCGCTCCCGGGCCGTGCCCGGGTTGACGATCAGCTCGGTGGCCGCGCCCGGGCCGCCGCCGCGCACGCCCCACGGGCGGAAGCACATCCGCTCCAGCCCCCGGGCCAGCAGCTTCGAGCCCTCCCCGCGCACCCGGAACGTCAGCTCCAGCCCGCACCCGCCGCGCCAGCGCCCGGCGCCTCCCGAGTCGGTACGCAGCCCGTACCTGAGGATCTCGACCCCGATCTCCGTCTCGACGGTCTCGACCGGGTTGTTGGACAGGTTGGAGATGCCGCTGTCGCGGCCGTCCACCCCGTCGGCGCCGTCGCGGGCCCCCGTACCGCCCACCATCGGCTCCAGGACCTGCACGTTCTGGCCGGCGGCGCGCTGCTCGGCGACGACCACGGGCACCACCAGCC
>NZ_JBSFTC010000486.1:0-5908 GCF_053590415.1 Nonomuraea sp. NPDC003201 | reverse complement strand
GGGGGGGGGGGGGGGGGGGGGGGGGGGGGGGGGGGGGGGGGGGGGGGGGGGGGGGCGGGGGGGGGCCGGAGGTGCAGGGTCGCCGGGGCGTTCGTCGGGCCGCGTGGGCCGTGGGCAGCCCCACGACCCCACGACCCCACGACCCGACGGGCCGCCCAGATGGCCCGGGCGGAGCGTTACAGCTGCATGGCCTTGGTTTCGAGGTATTCCTCCAGGCCCTGCTCCCCCAGCTCCCGCCCCACCCCCGACTGCTTGTAGCCGCCGAAAGGCGCCAGCGGGTTGAAGCGGCCGCCGTTGATGGCCACCTGCCCCGTGCGCAGCCGCCGGGCGACGGCGATCGCGCGGTCCTCGGTGGCCGCCCAGACCGCTCCGGCCAGGCCGTACTTCGTGTCGTTGGCGATCGCGACGGCCTTGTCCTCGCTCGTGTACGGGATGAGCGACAGCACCGGCCCGAAGATCTCCTCCTGCTCGATCGTCATCCCCGACTCCACCGCCGCGAACACGGTGGGCTCCACGTAGTAGCCCCGCTCGTGGGGCCGCTCGGTGCCGCCGGCCACCAGCCGGGCGCCTTCCTCCTGACCCCGGTTGATGTAGCGGACCACGCGGTCGCGCTGGGTGGCGGAGACCAGCGGGCCGATCTTGGTGGAGTCGTCGAAGGGGTCGCCGACGGTGTAGCCGCGCGCCGCCTCGACGGCCAGGCGGACGGCCTCGTCGTACTGGTCGCGGTGGACGATCATGCGGGTCCACGCCGAGCAGGTCTGACCGGCGTTGACGAAGCAGTTGGCGACGCCGACCTTGACGGCCAGCGCCAGATCGGCGTCGGGGAGGATGATGTTGGCCGACTTGCCCCCGAGTTCGAGCGCGACCCGCTTGACGGACTCGGCGGCGAGCGCGGCCACCCTGCGCCCGGCGGCGGTCGAGCCGGTGAAGGAGACCATGTCCACCTCGGGGTGGGCGGCCATGGCCTCGCCGACGACCGGGCCGCGCCCGCTGACCAGGTTGAACACGCCCGGCGGCAGGCCCACCTCGGCGAAGATCTCCGCCAGCGCGTACGCCGCCAGCGGCGCCACCTCGCTCGGCTTGAGCACCACGGTGCAGCCGGCGGCCAGCGCGGGGGCCACCTTGCAGATGATCTGGTGCAGCGGGTAGTTCCACGGCGTGATCGCGGCGACCACCCCGATGGGCTCCTTGACCACCATCGAGTTGCCGACGCGCGACTCGCGGGGGTGGGTCTCGGCGAGCTGCGCGTAGGAGGACAGCACGGTCGCCGGCATGAGCGTCTGCACCCTGCGCGCGAAGCCCAGTGGCGCGCCCATGTCGGTGGCGATCGTCTTGGCGATCTCCTCGGAGCGCTGTTTCAGCAGCTCGGCGGCGTCGCCGAGCAGCTTGCCGCGCTCCGAGGCGGCCGTTTCGGACCAGCCGGGGAAGGCCTTTCGAGCGGCGCCCGCGGCCGACTCGACGTCGTCGGGAGATCCCGCGGGCACGCGGTCGATGATCTCTTCCGTGGCCGGGTTGACGACGTCAATCGACTCGTCCGACGCAGAAGCGGTCCAGGAGCCGCCGATGTACAGCTGACGCATAGCCACCATCCTGTCAGGAGCTCAGGTGGCGGTGAGAGGCTTGTCCAGATGCGGGGATAAGTCTTCTACACCGCAAGCAGCGTTCTTCCGCCAGCGTACGATGATTGACCCCTGTAAAATGAGAGGGTCAGTCGAATTCGGGGCGCTTGGTCCGGCTGCGCTTCAGCTCGAAGAAATCCTCGAAGGACGTGACGGCGAGCACGCCGTCCCAGAGCCGGCCCGCGTCCTCACCCCTGATGATCTTGGTGATCACCGGTCCGAAGAAGGCGTTGGCGCCGACCCGGATGACCGGAGTGCCGACCTCCTGGCCGACGAGGTCGATGCCCTCGTTGTGGGAGGTGCGGATGGCCTCGTCCCATTCGTCGGAGTCGACGGCCTCGATGAGCTCCTTCTCGAGCCCTGTGGCCTCGAGCGCGCTCTCGACGACCTCGCGCAGGCGCTCCGGCTCCCTGCCCAGGCCCTGGTTGTGCAGGCGGGTGCCGAGCTCGGTGTAGAGCGGGCCGAGGATCTGCTCGCCGTGCTTGGCGGCCGCGGCGGCGACGACCCGGACGGTGCCCCTGGCCCGCTCGGTCGACTTGCGGTAGTCATCCGGGATGTCCTTGTCCACGTTGAGGACGTAGAGGGACATGATGCGCCAGCGAGGCTCGATGGGACGGACCTTCTCAACTTCGAGAAGCCATCGTGACGTGACCCATGCGAAGGGACAGGCAGGATCGAACCACAGATCCACGGGAATCTTTTCGCTCATGTGGACCCGTAACCTGAGGTGGATCGGGTCCTATTCCCAGCGTGGCACGATACGGACAAAGTTCGATGAAGTGGTGAAAAGGAGCGCAACTTGGCAGGCAATCTGACCCGGGACGAGGCTCGTGAGCGCGCCCGGTTGATGAAGGTCGAGTCGTACGAGGTCGCACTCGATCTGACCGAGGGAGAGGAGCGCTTCGAGAGCGTCACCACAGTCCGTTTCACCAGCGCCCGGCCGGGCGCGTCCACCTTCATCGACCTGCACGGCGCCCACGTGCGCAAGGTGACGCTCAACGGCGAGGACCTCGACGTGTCCGCCTACGACGAGGAGAAGGGCCGCTTCCCGCTCCCGTCGCTGGCCGCGGCCAACGAGCTGCGCGTGGACGCCGACTGCAGCTACATGCGCACCGGCGAGGGCCTGCACCGCTTCGTCGACCCGGTGGACAAGAAGGTCTACCTGCACAGCCAGTTCGAGACGGCCGACGCGCACCGCATGTACGCCTGTTTCGACCAGCCCGACCTCAAGGCCACCTTCCAGCTCACCGTGCTGGCCCCGGCCGACTGGGAGGTCGTCTCCAACGCGGCCGCCTCGGCGGTCGAGGAGCTGCCGGAGCAGGGCGGCAGGCACGGGGCGGTGGCCCCGGCCAGGCGGTGGGAGTTCCCGCCCACGGCCGTCATCTCGACGTACATCACCGCGCTGGTGGCGGGGCCGTACCACAAGGTGACCTCGGAGCACGACGGCATCCCGCTGGGGATCTACTGCCGGGCCTCGCTGGCCGAGCACCTCGACGCCGACAACATCCTCGAGGTCACCCGGCAGGGCTTCGACTTCTTCCACAAGGTGTTCGGGGTCCGCTACCCGTTCGGGAAGTACGACCAGTGCTTCGTGCCCGAGTTCAACGCCGGCGCCATGGAGAACGCGGGCTGCGTGACGTTCCTGGAGGACTACGTCTTCCGCTCCCGGGTCACCGACGCGGTGGTCGAGCGGCGCGCCGAGACGATCCTGCACGAGATGGCGCACATGTGGTTCGGCGACCTGGTCACCATGCGCTGGTGGGACGACCTGTGGCTGAACGAGTCGTTCGCCACCTACATGTCCGTCCTGGCCCAGGCCGAGGCCACCAGGTGGGGCAAGGGCGCGTGGACCACGTTCGCGAACGTGGAGAAGGCCTGGGCCTACCGCCAGGACCAGCTCCCCTCGACCCACCCCATCGCCGCGGACATCCCGGACATGCAGGCGGTCGAGGTCAACTTCGACGGCATCACGTACGCCAAGGGCGCCTCGGTGCTCAAGCAGCTCGTGGCCTACGTCGGCCTGGACAACTTCCTGGCCGGCGTACGCGACTACTTCGCCGAGCACGCCTGGGGCAACACCGAGCTGAAGGACCTGCTCAACGCCCTGGAGCGGACCTCGGGCCGCGACCTGTCGTCCTGGTCGAAGGAGTGGCTGGAGACGTCCTGGGTCAACACGCTGCGCGCGGAGTTCGAGGTGTCCGACGGGCGGTTCACCAGCTTCGAGGTGCTGCAGGAGGCGCCCGCTGAGCACCCGACGCTGCGTTCGCACCGGGTCGCGGTCGGCCTCTACTCGCTGGTGGACGGCGAGCTGAAGCGGACCAAGCGGGTCGAGCTGGACGTGGTCGGCCCCCGTACGAGCGTGGCCCAGCTGGTCGGCGAGGAGCAGCCGGACCTGGTGCTGCTCAACGACGACGACCTCACCTACGCCAAGATCCGCCTCGACGACCGCTCGATGCGGACGCTGGTCGACGGCGGCATCGCGGCGTTCACCGAGTCGCTGCCGCGCGCCCTGTGCTGGTCGGCGGCCTGGGACATGACCCGTGACGGCGAGATGGCCACGCGTGACTACGTCAGGCTGGTCGTCTCGGGAGCCGGCACGCTCAAGGACATCACGGTCCTGCAGGCGGTGCTGCGCCAGGCGCGCATGGCCGTCCAGCAGTACGCCGACCCGGCCTGGCAGGCCGAGGGCCTGGCGCTGCTGGCCGCGGAGCTGCGCAAGCAGCTCGGCCAGGCCGCGGCGGGCTCCGACCACCAGCTCGCGTTCCTGCAGGCGTTCGCGCCGGTGGCCACCTCCGACGCGGACCTCGACCTGCTGCAGCGCATCCTCGACGGCTCCGAGGTGCCCGAGGGCCTGAGCGTGGACGCCGACCTGCGCTGGTCGCTCGTGCACGCGCTGGTCGCCGGCGGCCGGCTGGGCGAGGCCGACATCGACGCCGAGCTCGAGCGGGACCCTACTGCCACGGGTGAGCGGTCGGCGGCGCAGTGCCGGGCCGCGATCCCGACGGCCGAGGCCAAGGCCGCCGCCTGGGAGCGGGTCGTGGGCGGCAAGCTGGCCAACCACATCGCGCGTACGACGATCTCCGGGTTCCAGGACCCGCACCACACCGAGCTGCTGGTGCCGTACCGGGAGAAGTACTTCGCCGAGGTGGGGCGGATCTACCGGGAGTGGACGTTCGACCAGGCGTCGACGTTCGCGGTGGGGTGCTTCCCCGCGCTGCTCATCGAGCCGGAGACGGTGCGGGCCGCGCAGGACTACCTGGAGGCCGAGCAGCCGCCGCAGGCGCTGCGGCGGCTGATCCTGGAGGGCGCCGACGGCGTCAGCCGGGCGCTGCGCAACCGGGAGAAGGACGCCGCGTCCGCCTGACGCGCCGTTTCACCGAGGACCCCTGCCACCGGCGGGGGTCCTTTCGTGTGTCCGGGGGTTGACAGGCACGCGAACCAAGGGGGATATTTCGGGACTAACTTTACTTCTGAAGAAAGTCCCTCATCGCATGGTAAGCACCGATCGCGGAGACCTCACCCGGACGGCGATCCTCGCCCTGCTGGGCACGGTCGGGCCGCTCAGCCGCAGCGAGATCGCGCGCCGGCTCGACCTCAGCCCGGCCACCGTCACGCAGCTCACGCGGGAGCTCATGGGGCACGGGATGCTCGAGGAGCTCGACCTGAAGCCCTCGCGCGGCGGGCGGCCCGCCGTGCGGCTGGGGCTGGTCGGGAGCGCGGGGCGGGCGCTGGGCGTCAAGGTGACGGCCGAGCACCTGGTGCTCGTCGACGTGCGGCTCGACGGGGAGGTGCTCGGCTCGTGGGAGCGGCCCTTCGACCCGTCCGCGCCCGACGCGCTCGACGCGCTGGCGGGGGCGATCTCGTCCGTGGTGGCGGAGAGCTCGGCCGATGAGCGGACGCCGCCGCTGCTCGGGATCGGGGTCGGGGTTCCGGGCAGCGTGGACGACCAGGCGGCCGGGACGGTGAACGCCCCCACGCTCGGATGGCGGGCCATGGCGGTGGGCGACTGGCTGCGGCGCCGGCTCGAACTGCCGGTGCTGGTGGAGAACGACGTGAACGCGCTGGCGGCGGCCGAGCGGCTGTACGGGCGGGGGCGTACGCACCGGGACTTCCTCGTGGTGACGATCGGGCGCGGCGTGGGCGCGGCGATCGTGGCGGACGGGCGGGTGTACCGGGGGGCGCGCGGCGGCGCGGTCGTCCCCTCTTTCGAATTGATTTTGTCGAAAATGGTCTTCGCCATGTCGATGGCCGGTTGTTTCCAGGCCGTCTGCCAGTTCAGGTCCACCTTT
>NZ_JBSFTC010000485.1:0-5913 GCF_053590415.1 Nonomuraea sp. NPDC003201 | reverse complement strand
GGCGCACCGCCGCCACCACCCGGTCGCCCGCCGCGAGCGCCGCCTCCGCCAACGCGCGTCCGAAACCCCGGGACGCGCCGGTGATGATCCAGGTCTTTGTCGTCATGCCGGCGACGCTACGGCTTCGAGCGCGCTCGAACGCAAACCCGTAGCCGGTCCGAAGGAATCCATAACTCCGCCGCCCCAGGGTGAGGGTCAACCGATCATCGCACCGCGGTGTTCTTGCCGACGTCCCTCCCCCTGTCCCCTGGAGCCTTCATGACTACCCGCCGCTGGGCGGCACTGCCCGTGCTGCTGGTCGCGGTGTTCGTGACCACGCTGGACTTCTTCGTCGCGAACCTGGCCGTCCCGTCGATCCGCGCCGACCTGCGGGCCGGTGACGCCGCGGTGCAGTTCGTGGTCGCCGGGTACGGGCTGGCGTACGCGGCCGGGCTGATCACCTCCGGACGGCTCGGCGACCTGTACGGGCACCGGCGGATGTTCCGCGCCGGGCTGGCGCTGTTCACGCTGGCGTCGGCGGGGTGCGGGCTCGCGGGAGACGCGGTGTGGCTGGTGGCCGCCAGGGTCGCGCAGGGCGTGGCCGCGGCGCTGCTCGCGCCGCAGGTCCTCACGCTGCTCGGGGATCTCTACCGGGGCGCCGACCGGGCCACGGCCTTCCGCTGGTACGGCACGGCCGTCGGCCTGGCCGGGGTCAGCGGCCAGGTGATCGGCGGTGTGCTGGTGGCAGGCGATCCGCTGGGGCTGGGCTGGCGGGCCTGCTTCCTGGTGAACGTACCCCTCGGCGCCGCGGCGCTGGCCATGGCGGGACGGCTGCTCCCCCGGCCCCTGCCGTCGCCGCCACGGCGAGCCGTATCCCACACGCCCCGAGCCGGGCTCGACCTGGGCGGGGCCGGGCTCGTGACCGCCGGGCAGGTGGCGATCGTGCTGCCCCTGATCGAGGGCCGCGAACAGGGCTGGCCGCCGTGGGCCTGGTGGTGCCTGGCCGCCTCCGGTCCGATCCTGACCGCGTTCGTCCGCCGTCAGCGGCGGCTGGCGGGCTCGGGGCGGACCCCGCTGCTCGACCTCGACGTGTTCGCGGACCGGGCGTTCGCCTGGGGTCTGGTCGCCGTGGCGCTGCTGTTCGGCACCTCGGCCGGGCTGTCGTTCGTGCTCGCCCTCTACCTGCAGGACGGCCTCGGCCTCGACCCGCTCGCCGCCGGAGCCGTGTGCACCGCGCTCAACGCGGGCTTCTTCGCCGCCTCCCTCCGACCTGGACGCTTCGGCGCACCCGTACTGCTGCTCGGGCTGTGCCTCCTGTACGACGTCGTGGCACGCGCGGCGCAGCCGTACCAGGTGGCCATGGCCCTCCTCGTGGTCGGAGCCGGGATGGGACTGATCATGTCGCCGCTGCTCTCCTCGGTGCTGTCGGCCGTACGCCCCGAGCGGGCGGGAGCCACGGCCGGGGTGCTCGGAACCGTTCAGGAGACCGGGGGCGTGCTCGGCTGCACGATCACCGGCACCGTCTTCTTCGGCACGCTGGCCGGCGGCGACTGGCGGTCCGCGACGCTGGCCGCGCTGTCCGTGCTGGTCGCGGGCGCGCTGGGCGTGCTGGCCCATGCCATGCTGCGTCCCCGCGCCCGCACCGCGGTGACGGCGACGTCAGGCGGGCAGCACGATCGCCGGCCGGACGGCCTGGAATGCGGGCGACCATAGCCGAGACCGTGCTGCTCGATCATCCATCGGGTGGGCACCGATCGGGCGTTCAGGATGTCGCGGTTGAGTACTGCGCAAACGGGTGCCGTGAGGCGGGATCACTCGCGGTCTGCGCCGCTGAACTCGGCTGGAACGAGTTCGCAAGGTGCGACCGGTCCGCGGATGACCCCGACGCCGCCTCCATAGCTCTTGTTCAGGTCGCCGTTGGCGGAGTGCATCACGACGACGAGCGTCTCGTCCGGCCCGAAGTCCTTCGGGTCGATCCAGAAGTCTCTCGAGTCCTCGGCTTGTCTCAGCGGCATCCGGTCCGGCTGGGGCGCCGTCTGACCCCGAGGCTCGCGGCAGGCCTGTCGATCACCGTCATCAGCGAGCTTCTCGGCGTACCACCGGAGAGGCGTCCCCTGTTCCGCACCGGCGAGCCGTTCCCCCGTTACGCCCATCAGGACCTGGAGCTGGACGGCATCGCCATCAAGTCCGGCGACCTCGTCCTGGTCCGCCTGGAAGCCGCCCACCGCGACCCGGCCCACTTCACCGACCCCGGCCGCTTCCTTCCGGGCCGCCGCTCCTCCCCTCCCCTGGTCTTCGGCCACGGCCCGCACCACTGCCTGGGCGCCGTCCTCGCTCGCGCCGAGATCGGCCCCGCCCTGTCGGCGTTGTCACGTCACCTTCCCGGGGCACGGCCGGCCGAGCCGCTCGAGAGCGTGGAGTGGACGACCGACAGCGTCGACATCGGCCCGCTCGCCGTACGCGTCACCTGGTAGGCCTCCCGACCGCTCTCTTAACAGGAAGCGGTGAGGGTGGCCTTCCAATAATGTTCGGAGCCGGCCGGAGAATAGCTCGTGCTGATCTCTTGGCAACTGCTGCTGTACGCCTGCATGGCGGACACCGCGCTGGCATGAGCATCGGAGGGGAGATAACCGTAGCCGACGAAGGTCCGTTGATCCGCCACGGCGGCGTCGGCCAGGCCGGCTACGACTGCCGCCGCCAATGTCATGGTCGCCAACGCGCGGGTTACACGTCGATGCATTGTTCCCCCAAGGGCAAACAAGATCGGTTTGACTTTTCAGTCAAACCGATCTTTCCATCAAGGTCAAGGGCCAGCTGACTCCCTCATCGAGGGAGCTCGCACGATGTGCCGGTCCAGCCAGGGACCTTGCCGTTCGTCCGTTGCCTCCACCCTCAGCCCCCAGCCACTCGGCCAGGCAACGGCACGAGCCCGGCAGGTTGGGACCGGTGATGCGCCACAGCGGCCGGCGAGTCGAGGCCCCGGAGTCCGAGGTTGCCGGCGGGTCAGGGAAGTTGCGATCGGGTGTGCGGTGTGGGTTCCCGGCCGGTGCCGGACGGGCGCCGGGACGCGTCGGACGGTGGCACCGCAGCAGGGCGGCATACGACGTACGAGAGGGACAGCAGGACAAGGGCGGCGGCGGGAACCGCACCGGCGAGCGCCAGACCGATCCGGGGGCCGAGGTGCTGGTTGATGGCGCCGATCAGGGGTCCGCCGAGCGCGCCGCAGCCAAAGAACACGAGAAGGTAGACACCTATGGCCCTGCCGCGAAGCTCGGTCCCGGCAGCGACCTGCACGGTGGCGTTGACCGCGGTGAACAACAGTGTCGTAGTCATGCCGATCCCGGCGAGGGCGCACGCGAGGCTCCACGGTGTCGGCATGGCGGCGGCGAGTAAATACGTGGCGGCCACCGCGCACCCGGTCCAGGTCAGTCCGTTCATGGTGGTGCGGGTTCGACCGGCGGCGATCAGCGCGCCGAGCATGGAGCCGAGCGCCACGACGAAGGTGAGCGTCGCGTAGCCGGAGGGCCCGATGTCGAGGGAGCGAGCGTAGGCGGACAGGGTGACCGGCAGGCTGCTGGTGAACATGCTGAACGCGCCGGCCAGCGCGATGGGCCGCCAGATCTCCGGTCGCCGTACCAGTCCGCGCATCCCACCTGGAACGAGTGCGGCGGCGCGCACCGCGGGGCGCGGGTGCGGGAGCCGGTCCGGGTCGATGCAGGCGAAGGCGATGAGCGGGACAGCGTAGGAGACGGCGTTGAGAGCAAAAGCCCAGCCGGGACCGACGGCGCTGATCAGTGCGCCGGACACCGCCGGGCCGGTGAGGGCGCCGAGTTGGTACGTCGAGGAGTTGAGACTGATGGCGCTGTGCAGGTGATCGCGTTCGACCAGGTCGGTGACGAACGCCAGCCGAGCAGGCTGGTCGATCGCCGCGATGATGCCGAGAGCCGCCGCCAGGAGTTGGATGTGCCAGGCGGTGACGTGGCCGGTGAGGGTGAGCGCGGCGAGGATCGCGGCCAGGGCGCCGGTCGCGGCCTGGGTGGCCTGCAACACCCGGCGCTTCGGGTAGTGATCGGCGATCCACCCACCGGCCAGGCCGAAGACCAGCATGGGGGCCAGTTGCAGAGCAGTGGTGACTCCGACGGCGGTGGCATCTCCGGTGAGGCTGAGCACCAGCCAGTCCTGGGCGATGCGCTGCGCCCACATCCCGGTGGTCGCCACTGTCTGGCCGAGCAGCAGGAGTCGGAAGTTCCGGGAACGCAACGCGGCAAGCCTGGTACGTCGCGGGATAGGTGGCTTCGGCCGGGGGCTGGGGGGCTCTGGCCTGGCGGCCGCCCTGGTCACGACGAAACTCCTCCTTCGGTAACGGGGCTGTGTCTCCATCGTTGGGCACCGCGATCAATTCACGAAAGAGAATTGATCAAATAAGTCTTATTGCGAATCATGATGAGCTGGCCTAGCGTCGGGTCGTATGTTTCCTCCCGAGCAGGTGCGGACTTTCCTGGTAGTGGCGCAGTCATTGAGCTTCAGCCGGGCTGCGGCGGCGCTGGGCCTCGGTCAGCCCACAGTGAGTCAGCACATACGCAAGCTTGAACAAGCGGTTGGTCGGCCCTTGCTGGTCCGGGACACTCGCAGCGTGACGTTGACCGTCGACGGAGAGGCGATGGTCGGCTTCGCCCGCTCGATTCTCACCGCACACGCTCAGGCGGCGGACTATTTCACCGGCGGCGGAGTGCGGGGCCGGTTGCGATTCGGAGTGACCGACAATCTCGCGCTGAGCCAGCTGCCGCGCATTCTGCGGGACTTCCGGCACCTCAACCCCGGCGTCACTCTGGACCTGACCGTGGTCCAGCAGGGCGTGCAACTGCAACGCCGAGTCGAATCCGGCCACGTCGACGTCGCCTTCCTTCAGACGACCGCCGGAGAGGGACGGGGCCGGCTGGTGCGCCGGGACCGGCTGGTCTGGGCTGCCGTCGAGGGCAGCGGCCTGCGGTGGGACGAGGGACAGCGGGTGCCGCTGATCGTGTATCAGGCGCCCAGCCCCAGCCGGGCATTGGCGGTGCAGGCGTTGGAGCAGGCAGGCGTCAAACACCGTGTGGTCTGTACGGCGCGCGGGGTCAACGCCGTGCTGGCCGCCACCCGCGCCGGCCTCGGTGTTGCGATCTTCGCCCGCAGCCTGCTGCCCGCCGATCTGGTCGAGCTTCCCAAGGGTGCCGGGCTACCCGAACTGGGCGAACTCGACCTCGTCCTGCTGACCAACCCGCATGCCCCCTCCGAACTCGCGGAGGCCCTGACCAGCGCCATCCTCGCGCGCGCCAACCCCACCGGCTCCATCCCCGACACCCGTCACCGGCCGGAGGCTCCGACAGGTGCGGAGATCCGCCGAACGCGTCAGTAGAGGGCAAGGCCTCGATGCGTTCCCATGGCCTGGTCGCCGGAGTTCCGCCGTGGGCACGGCGCTCCGTCCAACGGGCTCAACCACGGCCGGACCCACGGGGATCCGAGCGGAGGGCCTGGAACGACCCCGGTCCGCTTGGATGGACCGGGGCCGTTCGTCGTCACCGGGCTTGACCTGCCTCTCCTTGGGAGGCCGCGGGTCACAGGCTGCGGGCGGTGATGTCGCCGTTGGAGGTGGTGGCGTGGATGTCGAGTTCGGCGGTGCCGTCGTTCTTGAGGGCGTTGGTGATACGGCCGTAGGTGGTGCCCGCGTCCAGCGCGGCCGAGACCCCGGCGGCGGCGGAGATCGCGATGTCGCCGGACTGGGTGCGGAGCACGACCTTGCCACCGCTGGCCTCGGCGATGCGGATGTCACCCCGTGCGGTGCTGATCTCCGCGGGGCCGCCCAGCCGGCCGACCTCGACGTCGCCGTCGGTCGCGGTCAGGCGCAGGCTCGCGGTCTCCTCGAGCGTGATCTGGCGGTACGCGCCGTCGAAGGCG
>NZ_JBSFTC010000484.1:0-5925 GCF_053590415.1 Nonomuraea sp. NPDC003201 | reverse complement strand
CCATGCTGAGCAAGGCCCTCGCCGCAGCCACCGACCCCACCAAGAACGCGCATCTCAACCGGAAGTTCATCGAGGAGTTTAAGCGGCAGGGGCGCGGCCAGGTTCGCGTCGTTCTCCACCGTGACCGCGCACCTGAAACGAGCGCGCAGGCGGCCGGCGAGGTCGATCTCCGGCCAGCCCGGCACACTCGGGGCGAACAGCACCCGGCCGGTGGCCACCTCGACGATTCCCGGGGTCGCCGCGGTGACCGCCGCGATCTGCTCGGCGGCCAGGCCGGCCGCCGCCAGAGCCGCGCCCGTCGCCTCGTCGACCGCCTCGAGCAGGTGCCGCGCGCCGCGACGGCCGACCGGCCGGCGGATCAGCGCGAGGCGCTCACCGGCCAGGTCGGCGATCCCCGCCGCCACGGTGTGCGGGCCGACGTCCAGGGCGAGCACGGGCGCCGCCCGGCCGTTCAGCGCGAACCGCGTGGCCGGTCTGCCCACCGTGGCCTGCTGTGGCGCGACCTGCCGCAGCCAGCCGGCGGCCAGCAGGTCCTCCACGGCCTGGGCGACCGTCGGGCGGGTGAGCTCGGTCAGCCGGGCGAGTTCGGCCACCCGTACGGGCTCCGGCGCGCGCCGCCGGACCGCGTCGAGCACCGCGGCCCGGTTCATCCTCCGCAGGACCGGTGTGCCCGCCGGCCGCTCCTCCGTCATTCGACGCCCCTCTTGACCTTCTGTCGTCTCCGGCTGACTATATTTCGCAGAGACCTTACGAAAAGTCTTTACATAATAGGTTCGCCCTCCCGGAGGTGGCCGCCCCCCATGACACCGCAGATCTCCGCCGCCCCGTTACCGCGCCGACGGCGACCGCTCCTGGCAGCGCTCGCCGTCCTGCTCACGATGCTCGCCACCCCGTTCGCCGTCCAACCCGCGGCGGCGGCCGACACCCCAGCGCAGTCGGCGTCCGCCCGGCTCGACGGTCCGGCGGCGCAGGCCCTGGAACGGCTGATCGGGACCTCGCGCGCCAGGCAGGTCACGCTGCGCGCGATCGACAAGGGCACCGGCCGGGACCGGTTCGAGGTGTACGCCGAGAACGGCCGCCTCGTCGTCGCCGGCACGACGCCCGCGGTGCAGCTGACCGGCTTCGGCCACTACCTGCGCCAGGTGGCGCACGCCGACGTCTCGATCAACGGCTCCCAGGTGGACCTGCCCCAGCGCCTCCCGCTGCCCGCGGCTCCCATCGCCAAGGACTCCTCGGTGGACCATCGCTTCGCCCTCAACGACACCAACCAGGGCTATGCGGGCGCGTATCTGAGCTGGCCGGAGTGGCAGCGGCGGATCGACGTCCTCGCGCTGCACGGCATCAACGAGGTGCTCGTCTACGAGGGCCAGGAGGCGGTCTACCAGCGCACGTTCATGGAGTTCGGCTACTCCGACCAGCAGATGCGCGAGTGGATCCCGCAGCCGGGCCACCAGTCCTGGTGGCTGCTGCAGAACATGTGCTGCACCGACAGCCCGATCTCCCAGCAACTCATCGACCGGCGCATCGACCTCGGCCGCAAGATGGCCGACCGCCTGCGTTCCCTGGGCATGGTCCCCGTGCTGCCCGGCTATTTCGGCACCGTGCCCACCGACTTCAAGGTCCGCAACCCGGGCGCCAACACCGTCCCGCAGGGCACCTGGAACCAGCTCGAACGCCCCCACTGGCTCGACCCGACCGATCCGGTCTTCACGCGCGTCGCCGCCACGTTCTACCGGGTGCAGACCGAGCTGTTCGGGCCCAGCACGATGTACAAGATGGACCTGCTGCACGAAGGCGGCACGGCCGGCACGGTGAACGTCGCGCAGGCGTCGCAGGCGGTGCAGCGGGCACTGAACGACGCCCACCCCGACGCGCTCTGGACGATCCTGGGCTGGCAGAGCAACCCGCTCCCGGCGACGCTCCAGGCCATCGACCGGACCAAGATGTTCATCGTCGACGGCATCAGCGAGGAATCCGGCATCACCGACCGGGACAAGGACTTCCTCGGCACCGGGTACGCGTTCGGCACCATCTGGAACTTCGGCGGCCACTTCAACCTCGGCGCCCGCCTGACGCTGTGGAACCAGAAGTTCCACGCCTGGCGCGGCAAGTCCGGCACGGCGATGAACGGCATCGCGCTGATGCCGGAGGCCATCGACAACAACCCGGCCGCGGTCGCGTTCTTCACCGACCTGCCGTGGCAGGACGGCCCGGTCGACATGCGGCAGTGGTTCGACGACTACGCCACCGCCCGGTACGGCGGCGACGACCCGCACGCCAAGGCGGCCTGGCGGATCCTCCTCGACACCGTCTACAGCTGGCCCGCCGGCGCCGACAGCCGGCACGTCACCGGCCTGTACGACGACGAGCCCGGCCTGGCCAACACCGGCTACCCGCTGCAGTACGACATCGCCGCCTTCGACAAGGCGCTCGACGAGCTGCTCCAGGTCGACCGGCGCCTGCGGGGCTCCGGCGCCTACCGCTACGACCTCGTCGACGTCGCCCGGCAGGTGCTGGCCAACCACAGCCGGCTGCAACTGCCCAAGATCCGCGCCGCCTACCGCGCCAAGGACCTCGACCGGTTCGAGCGCCTCACCGGCCAGTGGACGGACCGGATGCGGCTGATGGACCGGCTGCTCGGCACCGACGAGAACTTCCTGCTCGGCACGTGGCAGAAGGAGGCCCGCCGGCAGGCCGCCACCCCGGCCGAGGCCGCGACCCTCGACTACAACCTCAAGTCGCTGGTCACGCTCTGGGCCTCCGGCGCCCGCCTGCAGGACTACGCCCGCAGGGAGATGAACGGTCTCGTCGGGCAGTACTACGCCAAGCGGTGGCAGCTGTTCTTCGACAGCCTGAAGACCGCGCTGCGCTCGGGCAAGGACTATCCCGAGCCGATCGACTGGATGGCCGTCGCCCAGGACTGGGCCAAGGCCGGCACCAAGCTCGCCTCCGAGCCGCGCGGCGACGCCTACACCGAGGCCGGCAGGGTGGCCGCGCTGCCCGACGGCGCGGTGACCGTCGGGGCCGACCGCAAGGGCGTCAAGCCGGGCGGGACCGTACAGGTCACCGCCGTGTTCACCAACGACAACACGCTGCGGCCCACCGACCGGGTGACGCTCCAGCTCGGCGCCCCGCGCGGATACCAGGTGCGGGCGACCTCGCCGACCCGCGCGGACCACGTCGCACCGCGCGACAAGCTCACCGTGACGTGGACGGTGACCGTTCCCGCCGGCGAGGCCCCAGGCGGCACCCCGGCGCTGGACGTCACCGCCTCCTGGCGCTCCGACGACGCCGAACAGCGGGACACGGCCTCGACCCGCCTGCTGGTCGCCGGAGCCGCGCCCGCGTCGTACCGGACGATGAGCAACACGCAGGCCGAGTTCGCTCCCACCGGCGACGGGATCGCGATCGCGGCGGGCGGCGCGGACCTGTGGCGGGAGACCAACGAGCTGGCCACCGCCTACCGCGCGGACGCCCTGGCCGACGGGCAGCAGCTCGTCAGCACGGTGCTGCGCCAGGACGGCGCGTCGGACTGGACCCGGTCCGGGCTGGTGGTGAGCGACGACCTGGCCACCCCCGGGGCCACCGGCTACGCGAACATCGCCGTCACTCCCGGCCACGGCTGCGTGTTCAGCTGGGATTCCGACGGCAACGGGCAGCTCGACTCGTACGCGGAGGTGGGCGGGTTCGCGCCGCCCGTACACGTGCGCGTCGGCAGGTCCGGCGACCGGCTCACCGGGTCGTGCAGCAGCGACGGCAGGAACTGGGCGGTGATCGGGGCGGCCCGCGTGCCGGGCGCCGCCGCCGCGCTCGACGCCGGGCTGTTCACCAGCGCGGCCAACCGGGACACCGGTCAGCAGGCGATCGCCGTGCTGACCGATCCCGCGCCGGCGCCGTCGACCGCGCGCGACGGCGCGCAGGACACCCTGCAGAGCCTCCGCAAACCGGTCACGGCGCTGAGCTGGGAGCCGAACCGGGGCCCCGAGCACGCGAACGACGGGAGCCGGGCCAACTCGCCGTACTTCGCCAGCCAGATGACCTGGGACACGACCTGGTGGCAGGTCGATCTCGGGACGGTCGACGACATCTCGCGCGTCAACGTGCGCAACTACGTCGGGGGCGGGCGCTACTACGAGTACCGGCTGGAGGGCAGCCTCGACGGCGTCACCTGGTACACCCTCGGCGGACGCCGCGGCCCCCGGGCCGCGACCGACGCCGGTGACACGATGACCACCGAGGCGAAGGCCCGGTACGTACGGGTGATCGGCACGCACAACACCGCCAACCTGTCGTTCCACCTCACCGAGGTCAGCGTGTACGGGACGCCGGCGCAATGATATTGACAGGGGTCATGATCCGGAGAGAATAAAGTTCGGTCGCGTTGCTTGAAGTTCACGTGCTCCTGGAGGGACCTTCGTGAGAGTTAAGCAGGGGATTGTCGCGGCGACGATGATCGCCGCCATGCTCGCCGTCGGCTCGACGCCGGCTCATGCCATTCCGCCACCTCCACCGGGGGGCGACAACCTCACGGTCCTCAGTTACTACGCCGGGGACACGCTCGTCGGACAGCGCTGGTTCGGGTGCAGTCAGTCGGGCCAGTGGGGGTCACTGGAGGGCCAGCTGAAAGTCACCTGGACACCCTGCTGAACACCTGCTGAACACCTGCTGAACACGGGGCGGCCTGGCCGGCGTACGGCCAGGCCGCTCCCACGTCCGGTTGACGGCTCATCGGCCGCGGCGGGCGCCGAACGCCAGGTACAGCAGGCCCGCGACGACCGCCCAGGCCACGGTGGCCACCGCCAGGACGAGCGGCGCGGGCAGCCAGGTCGCCAGCGCCCACACGCACGCGGCGAAGGCGATCATGCCCGTCGCACCCAGCACCGCGCCGCGGGCGTCCTGGGCGGCCGGGTCGCGCCGATGCTCCTCCTCCTCGATGAGGGTCAGCGTGGCCGCCAGGATGGCGGGGAAGGCCAGGAACACTCCCCCTGCCACAGGTCCCCAGCGCAGCCCGACCAGGCCGGCGGCCACGGAGGCGATCGCCCCGAAGGCGAAGCGCACCACCATCCCGCGCACCGGCGTGTCCCGCAGCTTGGCCGGCTGCAGGCGGATCGCGTTCATGCGATCAGTGCCCAGCCCGCGCCGGCGACGGCCGCCCACACCACGAGCGCCGTCAGCGAGCCCGCCAAGGCGCCCAGGCGGCGTACGAGCGGCACGGCCGCCGCGCAGTAGGCCACCAGCGCGACCGATCCGGCGATCATGCCGAGCGCGGACTCGTCGAGCTGATGTTCGCCCTCGTGCAGCACGGTGATGGTCATCCCGGCCAGGGCCACGGCGGGGGCGGCGGCGAAGATGCCGGCGAACCGCTTGGGCGTCAGCATCTCGCCGATCACCGCGAAGACCATCACGAGCAGGCCGCCGAGCAGCCCGCGTCCCACGATCCACCACACCTCGCTCATCAGCGGCCCCTCTCGCCGTTCCGCTGCCCGCCGGCCGATCCGGTAACCCCCGATGAGGTAAAGGCCGTCTCACTGGTTCAGGCGGGCGGCGCATTCGAGGAGCAGCGCGTGGACGAAGGCCTGCGGGAGGTTGCCGCGCATCTGCCGCTGCGTCACGTCGTACTCTTCGGACAGCAGGCCCGCCGGGCCGCAGGCGGCGCGGTTGCGCTCGAACCAGCGCAGCGCGGTCGGCACGTCGCCCTGCTGGTGGGCGGCGCCGCGGATCGCGGGCAGCAGCAGCGCGCCGTCGATGCGGGGGTCGTCGGGCGCCCGCTGCCAGCGCCCGGAGGGGTGCGTGGCGTGGGCGGCGGTGTCGGCGACGATCGTGTCGGCCGGCGCGTTCTCCCCGACGGCGCGCAGCCCGGCCGCGCAGTTCAGGCGGCTGTGCGTCCAGGCGCGGTCGTCCAGCTCCCAGATGCCCGCGTCCGGG
>NZ_JBSFTC010000483.1:0-5933 GCF_053590415.1 Nonomuraea sp. NPDC003201 | reverse complement strand
CTGCGCGAGCGGGCTCGCGGCCTTTCCCGGCAAGGTCCTACTGGCGCTGCCCCAGCAGTTTGGCGAGGATCGCGCTCAGCTGGGCACGCTCGTCGGAGGTGAGGGCCTGGAAGGTATCGTCGAGGAACGCCGGGATCGAGGCCTGGGCCTCGGCGAGCCGCCGCCGCCCCGACTCGGTGATGGTGACGGCGTAGGAACGCCGGTCACGCGGGTTGCGCTCCCTGCGGACGTGGCCCTCCCGCTCCAGGTCGTCGCAGACGCCGACCATGACGCTGCGGTCGATCCGCAGCTCCTCGCTGAGCGTCTGCTGGGAGCAGGGGCCGACGGCGTCGAGCATCTGGAGCACGAGATGCTGACCGACCCCGAGCCCTTCCTCGGCGGCGTGCGCGTCCGCGGCGCGGGCCACCGCGGACGAGGCCCGGCACAGCGCGATGTCCAGCCGCTCGGCGGCGAGTCGCGGGAAGTACGCCGCCCCACGGTCCGTCGTCCTGGTCGTCGCCGCCATCGCTCTCCTTCCGGGTGAGCCGCCAGTCTGGCGCACATCCATCTCGCCCCAGATCGTTTGACATAAGATGATTGACCGGCAAACGGTCTTCCCGCCGCCCGCTGTCGCCGCCGATGAGCGATGATGGCGATCATGGCTTTGATGACGGAGTTCACGGAGTTGTTCGGGGTTCGGCATCCGATCGCGCTGGCCCCGATGGGCGGCTCGGCCGGCGGAGCGCTGACCGCGGCCGTCTCCAACGGCGGCGGGCTGGGACTGCTGGGCTCCGGGAACGGAGATCCGGACTGGCTGGCCCGCGAGCTGCCGATCGTCACGCGGAGCACCGACCAGCCGTGGGGTGTCGGCTTCCAGGTCTGGGCGACCGACGTCGGCGCGGTCGAGCGGGTGCTGGAGCACGGCCCCAGAGCGGTGATGCTGTCCTTCGGCGATCCGCGGCCGTTCGCCGAGCGCGTCCGGGCCTCCGGCACGGCGCTGATCATTCAGGTCACCGACCTGGAGGAGGCGCGGCAGGCGATGGACGCGGGCGCCGATGTCATCGTGGCGCAGGGCACCGAGGGCGGCGGGCACGGGGCCCGGCATGGACGGTCGACGCTGCCGTTCGTACCGGTCGTGGTGGACCTGGTGGCTCCGGTGCCCGTGCTGGCCGCGGGCGGGATCGCCGACGGTCGCGGCGTGGCCGCGGCGCTGGCTCTGGGCGCCGCCGGGGCGCTCATCGGCACCCGATTCCAGGCCACCGCCGAGGCCCTGGTCGACCCTTCGGCCGCCAGGTCGATCGTCGAAGGCCGCGGGCAGGACACCAGCCGCAGCCGTGTGCTGGACATCGCCCGCGGCTCCAAGTGGCCCTCGAAGTACACCGCCCGCACTCTCGGCCACCCGTTCATCGATCGATGGCTGGGCCGGGAAGCGGACCTGGCCGGGGACCCCCAGGCCAGGCAGGACTACCAGGACGCCGTGGCACGCGGGGAGGTGCCCGCGTTGCCGGTGTGGGCCGGCGAGGCCGTCGATCTCATCACGGACCTGCCGCCCGCGGCCGACCTCGTCGCCCGCCTGGCCGCGCAGGCCGAGAACGCGCTGGCCCGCGCGGGCAGAAAGCAGCCGGAAAGCTGAGCGGCTTCCGGGGTCAGGCGGCGGCCGTCGGTACGAGGCGGCGGTTGCGTACGAGCCAGATGGCGCGCTCCAAATCGGGAGTCATGTAGCGGTCATCGATCAGCGGGGTGATGTGCTGCCGGATCTCCGCGTGCAGGGACCGCGTGACGGGGCCGAGCGGCAGGCCCTCCATCTTCTGCGCGATGAGGTCGATGCCCTGGGCCGCCATCATGTACTGGACGGCCAGGACGACCCCGAGCCGGTCCAGGTTCTGCTGCAGGTTCCTGACCGAGGCCATCGCCATCGTGTTGTGGTCCTCCTGCCCGTCCTTGACCGGCCGGGACAGCGTTCCCGCCGGCGTGGCTCTGACCTGCATCTCCGGGACCAGCGCGGCGGCCACCGTCTGCACCTGCACCATGCCGGAGTTGAGGCCGACGGTCCCGCCGGCGAGGTTGGCGGGCAGGCCGTAGCTCCACTTGGGCGACAGCAGCCGCCCCGACAGCTCCTGCGACAGCACCCCGACGTCGGTGATCTCCGCGTTCAGGGTGTCGGCCAGGTGTCCCATGATGGAGGCGTCCCAGTTGCCGCCCATCACGAACTCGTACCCCTGCCCGTCCCCGCGCAGGAAGACCAGCGGGTTGGAGGTCGAGGAGTTGGCCTCCCGCACCAGGGCGCGGCGCGCCTCGGCCAGCGCGTGCCGCAGCCCGGCGAGGATGTGCGGCGCGGCCCGCACCGACACCGCGTCCTGGATGCGCGGCTCGTAGTTCGCCGGGTCGAGGCGCTTGCGGCCCTCCTCCGTCATCCAGCCCGAGCCCGCGACCATCGCGCGCAGCCGCGCGGCCACCGCGTCCTGCTCGGGGATGTGGCGTTCCTTGTGGGTACGCGCGTCGAGCGAGCCCTGCTCGGCCCTGGTCGCCTCCATGAACAGGGCGAAGGCGCCCTCCGCCTGGTCGGCGAGCGTGGTGGCCCGGTAGACGGCGTTCATCAGCACGGCGGCCACGACGGTGCTGCCGCTGATGATGGGCAGCGCCTCCCCCGCCTGGAAGACGAAGTCCTTGGGCAGCCCCGCCTGCGGCAGGATCTCGGAGGCGGGCCCCTCCCGGCCCAGGTAGCGTACGGGCGCGTTCTCGCCGGCCGCCGCGAGTCCCGCGGCGGCCTGCGGCTGGAGGTCGCCGGTGCCCAGCGACCCGATCTGCGGCATCCGCGGGATGACTCCGGCGTTGACCATGGACAGCAGGCGCTGCGGCACCTCGGGCCGCACCCCGTACGTTCCCCTGGCCATCTGGTTCGCCTTGAGGATCAGGGCCAGCTTGGCCACGTTGTCGGGCAGCGGCTCGCCGACGCCCGCGGCGTGGGAGCGCAGGACGTTGTGCTGGAACTGCTCGGCCTGTTCGGGCGTGAGGGGGCGGTCCTTCAGCGGCCCGAGCGCCTGGTTCCAGCCGTACACGCGCTGGTTGGCCAGGGCGGCCAGCGCCCCCTGCCGCGTCTGGTTCATGGTCGCCGGCACGGTCGCCGCGAGCTGTGCGGTGACGGGGCGGCCCGAGAGGACCGCGAAGGCGTCCCGCAGCGAGAAGGAGCTTCCGTCCAGGACCAGGCTCCGCGCCCGCGGCGGCGGTGCCGCAGCCGTGGGCGGGCGTTCGGGGGTGGCGACGGCCTGGCCCGGTACGAACATGGCGACGAGCAGGACCGCACCCGCGGCTGCTCGTCCAACTTTGGTGGTCAACGTGTCCCCCGGCCTTCACGACGCGGATCAGCAACGCTCCCTTTTAGACACGGGGCGGGACGGCGTCGAAGACGACTCGGCAATGACGGGACAAATGCTGACTCACCCTCGACCGGTCCGTGACAGGCTGTCTTCGAGGTGACCCGATGCCTTGCCACACAAGGTATCGGGTCGTACTTTGGTCATATGTCTGAGGGCACCGAGGCGACGCCGGGCTCGGCCACCGTCGCCCGCCTCCGCCGCGAGCTCGCGCGGGGCACGACCGAGCTGGCCGTGCTGTCCGTCCTCGACGTCCGCCGCCGGTACGGCTACGAGCTGCTGAAACTGCTGCGGCAGGCGGGTGAAGGGGTCCTGGAGGTCAAGGAGGGCACGCTCTACCCGCTGCTGCACCGGCTCGAGGACGCCGGCCACATCCTCGCGACCTGGGAGGCGGAAGGGCGGGCCAGGCCGCGCAAGTACTACGTCATCACCCCGGACGGTCGCACATACCTCGCCATGCTGCGGGCCGAGTGGAGCGGCCTGGTGGAGGCCATGCGACAGCTACTCGACACCCTTGGCGAGGTGCAGGAATGAGCGACGAACAGCAGATCATCGACGACTACGCCGAAAGGGCCGGACGGCACCTGACCGGCCCGGCCCGGGAGAGGGTGAAGGCGGAGCTCGTCGATCACCTGTCCGACGCGGCGGAGGCCGGCGAGCTGGCCGAGGCCCTGAGCCGGCTCGGCACCCCGGAGGAGGCCGCGGCCGCCTTCGCCGAGATCGGCTCCACGCCGCCCGCCCGTGTGGACGTGCGGTTCGTCGCCGTGCTGATCGACAACCTGCCGCTCGTCGGCGTCACGATCGCGCTGCTCGTCCAGGGGCTCGCCCGGATGGCCGGGCAGGGAGGCGGGTTCAACCTGGCGTTCCCGCCCTTCGTGTACGTCAAGGTCGGCGGCGTCTGCGTGTCCACGGCACCCCAGGGGTGCGCAATCGCCGCCTACGACGCCGCCGGGCTGCTCTACACCCTGGGCGTGCCGCTCGCGCTGGCCTGGTCGATCGTCGGGCTGGGGCTGCTGGAGGCGTGGACCGGCACGACGCCGGGCAAACGCGCCATGAAATTACGGGTGGTGACCGAGGCCGGGCTGCGCATCCGTCCGGTCGCCGGCATCGTGCGCAGGCTCAGCCTGCTGCTGGGGCCGTTCGCCTGGCTGGACTGGGCTCCCGTGGTGTGGGGCGACCGGCGGCGGGTGCTCGATCACCTGGTCGCGACCAAGGTCGTCAACGCCCAGGTCAACGACGTTTCCGCGAGATAGGCGAGGGGATGATTCCGAACCGTCGGGGATCGCGGCAACCGCTGAGCTTCTGCTCTTAGGGGGAGCGATGGAGTTCCGTGTCGAGGCACGGGAAGGCGAGGAGCCGCACCACCAGTGGTGCCTGGTGTACGAGGTCGAGTCGTCCCGGGTCGTCCACCTGCACCAGCACGTCGCCATCAGCCCGGACGCGGCCCTGGCGAAGGAGCAGCTGGCCGAGGCGGCGCTGGCGCAGGTGCCGTCCGGCGTCTCCCGGGAGCGCCTCGCCGTCGCGCACCCGGACCCCGGTGTGGAACTGGGCCCGGACATGACCTACGTGATCGATCCGGAATCGGGCCGGGTGACCGCCAGGCCGGACGCGAAGACGTTCTACGAGCCGCGCTGAGCCGGGTCCCGCGTGCTCATGCCGGTGCCGCGGCCGTGGCGGCGCGCAGCTTGCGCGGGTGCAGCAGCTTGGCCCGCGACGCCAGGACGCCGCCGGCGGTCCCGGCGTCCTGGAGGGCGGCCGTGAGCCAGTCGACGCTCACCGGCTGGCCGTCGCCCTGCTTGATCAGCAGATCTCCGGCGGCCCGGGTGGAGCTCAACGCCTTCAGCCAGGGATGGACCCACGTGGGGACCGGGAAGGTGACGACATCGCCTCGATCGTCGCGCATGGTGACGAGCACCAGCGGGCAGTCCGAGCCGTGACCCACGGCGTGCAGGTCCTCGCTGGTCAGGCTGGCCAGCGTGGCCACGCTGGCGCCGGTGGCCTCGATCAGGGCGACGGCCACCGCTTCGGCCACGCGGCCGTCCGCGGCCAGCCGGGAGGCGCCGTGGCGCAGCAACCGCCGCTCCTCGCGCGTGACCACGGGCGACTGGGGCTCATCGGCAGGCGTGGAGCCGCCGTCGCCCTGCCGGATCGCGCCGATCGACCAGGCGAACCAGTAGAAAGAGGACAGGGCGCGGTGCTTCCTCGCCACGGTCGCGCCGGAGAGGGCCCGGCCGGGGTTGCGTACACCGACGGTGAGAGCGCCGATCCGGGCCTGCTCGCAGTAGGCGTCCAGGTGATCGCCGGTGGCGGCGAGCAGCCCAAGGCCCGGCTCCACGGCCTGCAGCCAGCGCAGGAACCCGGCCAGGGTCTGCAGGCACGCCTGCCGCGTGGCCGTGCTCGGCCGGTCCAGCAGCCAGGCGGCCACCGTCCGCCGGGTGTGACAGTCCAAGGCGTCGAGGAGCTCGACGTCGGCGCGGGGCCGCAATCCGGCGATCTGCCCGACGCCGGGCACGGCTTCCGCGCGAGGAGGCGGCGTCCCGGGCCCGCGACGGCGCGCGGCTCGGGTCCCGGCCGAGTCCT
>NZ_JBSFTC010000482.1:0-5966 GCF_053590415.1 Nonomuraea sp. NPDC003201 | reverse complement strand
CGCGGAGCGCCT
This sequence comes from Nonomuraea sp. NPDC003201, assembly GCF_053590415.1. Lineage (NCBI taxonomy): Bacteria > Bacillati > Actinomycetota > Actinomycetes > Streptosporangiales > Streptosporangiaceae > Nonomuraea > Nonomuraea sp. NPDC003201. The sequence continues at coordinate 5,954 of NZ_JBSFTC010000482.1, read as the reverse complement.
GGGCGTGGTCCACGAGCGCCTGGTGGGCGGCGGCGGCCGCCTCCAGCTCAGCGGCGAGGGCCTCGCGGCGGTGGGTGGCCTCCAGCGCGGCCCTGGCGGCGTCGAGCCCTGCGGACGCCGCGGGGATGGCCGCCGCCTCCGCCTGCACCTCGGCCAGGGCCGCGGCGGCGTCGGCGATCCGCTCGGGCAGCTCGGCCTCGGCGGCGGACACCGCGGCCTCGCGCTGCGCCAGCGCGTCGAGCTCCGCGGCCAGCCTGGCCAGCTCGTCGTCGATCTCGATCAGGTGGGCGGCGGCGTCGCGTACGGCCTGCGCGGCCGGGATCCTGGCGGCGTCCATGCGCGCCTCGGCCAGCCTGCCCTCGGCCCGCTCGATGAGGGCGGGCAGGGCGGCCAGCCGCTTGCTGACGGCCTCGTCGGCGCCGACCAGCTCGGCCAGCTCCTCCTCCACGCGCAGCAGGTCACGCCGGACCACCGACAGCCGGGCCTCCTCGGTGAGCAGCTCCGACAGCCGCGCGATCTCGGCCTGCCGCTCCCGCTCCAGCGCGGCCAGCTCGGCCGCCGACGGCTCACCCACCGACCGCCCGCCCGGCACAGGCCTGACGGCAGCTGAGCCCTCCCACGCCGAGCCGCCCGGTGAGTGGCCGGTGGCGGCGGCCGCCTGCCGGGCGAGGAGGGGGCGGGCTCGGGCGAGCGCGTCGGCGGCCAGGGCGCGTGCCTTGGCGGCGGCCTCCGAACGCTGCCTGACCGCCGTGATCAGAGGCAGCACGCGATCGGCCCTGGCCGCGTCGTCGAGGATGGCCTGCAGGTCGGCCCGTTCGTCCGCCCGCTCGTCAAGGGTGCGGCGCATGGTGAGCGCCTCGGCGTGCCGGCGCTGCCGGTCGGCCAGCGCGGCGGCCTGCTCGAACCGCAGCCGCGCCGAACGCGCTGCCTGCCCGGCCGCCTCGTGCTCCTCGCCCGCCCGGCCCACGACGGCCCGCGCGGCGTCGAGCAGCGCCCCCGCCCACCGCAGGGGATCGTCCTCGGGCTCGGAGACCCCGTCCAGGTCGTCGCCGGCCGCCTCCTCGACCCGCTGGACGGCGAAGTCGACCTCCTGCCGGAGCTCCTGCGCCTCCCGGAAGGCCAGCTTGCGGTGCTCGGCCAGCCACGACTCCGCCTGGGTGAAGACCTTGACCGAGAACAGCCGCTCCAGCAGCCTGCGGCGCTCCTCCCCCTCGGCCCGCAGGAACTTGGCGAAATTGCCCTGAGGCAACATCGCCACCTGGCAGAACTGGGCGGCGTTCATGCCCAGCAGCCCGCCGATCAGGTCGCCCGCCTCGTCCAGCCGGGTGGTCAGGCCCTGCCACTCCGACCCGCGCCACTCCGAGACGACGACCTTGGGCTTCTCCTCGGTGAACCCCGTCCCGCGCAGCTTGGGCCGCTGCCAGGACGGCGAACGCTGGATGCGGAGTAACCGCCCGCGGATGGACACCTCCAGCGTGACCGAGGGCCCGGCCGACGGCGGGGCGTGGTCGCAGCGGAGGCTGCGGGCGTCGTTGCGCTGCGGGTCGGGCACCTGACCGTAGAGGCCGAAGCAGAGCGCGTCGAGGATGGTGGTCTTGCCCGCCCCCGTGGGCCCCTGGATCAGGAACAGGCCCGCCTCGGCCAGCGCGTCGAAGTCGACCGTCTCGGTGCCCGGGAACGACCCGAACGCCGTCAGCGAGAGCCGGTGCGGCCGCATCTACGCCATCGTCTCCTTCACCCTCGACGCCTCGATGGCCTGTCTTAGCAGGTCTTCCTCGTCACGTGCGGCAGGCTCGCCGCGTACTTCCCTGACGAAATCGAGGGCCACCTCCGCCTCCGGCCGCCCGCTCACCTGAACGGGCTGGGCGGCGGGCGCGGCGCCGACCGGGTCGAAGGAGAGGGCGAGGGTGTGGGGGAAGCGGGCGCGCAGCCGGTCCATGGCCGATTTGGGGCGGACGGCGTCGGTGAGGGTGACGTGCAGCCAGTGGTCCTCGTACGGCGTGTGCCGGGCAGAGGTCAGCAGCTCCTCCAGGTCGCCCCGCAGCCGCCCCACGGGCCGCGGCACCGGCGCCGGCACGAAGTCGGCCCCCGAGCCGAGCGTGACCAGCCACGAGCCCTTGACGTGGCCGACCTCCGAGAACGAGTACGCCAGCGGCGACCCCGAGTAACGCACCGTCTCCGACATGCGCTGCCGCCCGTGGAGGTGGCCCAGCGCGACATAGGACACCCCGTCGAAGGCCGACAGCGGCACGTGGGCCACCCCGCCCACGCTGATGTCGCGCTCGCTGTCGCTGGCCTGGCCCCCGACGACGAAGCAGTGCGACAGCACCACCGAGGCGCGGCGGCGGGCGGCGTCGGCCCTGACGCGGTCCATCGCGTACGTGAGGGCCGCCGTGTGGCTCCGGTCGGGCAGCTCCCAGGCGTGGCGGACCAGCTCGGGCTCCAGGTAGGGGATGCCGTAGAAGGCCACGTCGTCGATCAGCACCGGCTCCCAGGAAAGGTCGGGCGAGGTGCGCACGTGCACCCCGGCGGCCTCGAAGAGGCCCGAGCCGAAGCGCAGCCGCAGCGCCGAGTCGTGGTTGCCGCTGATCAGCACCACCCGCGCCCCCGCCGCGCGCAGCCGCCCGAGCGCCGAGTCCAGCAGGGCGACCGCGTCGACCGGCGGCAGCGCGCGGTCGTAGACGTCGCCCGCGACCGCCACCACGTCGACCCGCTCCGCCCGGACCGTCTCCACCAGGTGGTCGACGAACGCCTCCTGCGCCGAGAGCAGGCTCTCGCGATGGAACGAGCGCCCCAGATGCCAGTCTGAGGTGTGCAGGATCCGCATGTCGCAGGAAGCTAACAGCTCTCACCGACAAATGCGGCCTCATCTGTCCCGCAGGCCGGGAGTAGGCTAGAAGATCGGCGGGCAAACCAACGCACATGGGGAGGCCGATGCGCACTGGCCGTGGCACCTTGAGCGTCGCCGCCGGTCTGGTGCTGGTGGCTCTCGCGACGGTCGGATACGTGTTGCCGCCCGCGTTCGATCCGCCGCCGCTCAAGGTGGATCCAGCCTTCCAGACGATCCCGGCGCAGCCCACGAGCGAGCTGCGGCCGGTGGTGGCGGTCGATCCCGTCCGCAGGGAGGAGATCTCCGTCTCGGCGGAGGGTCAACGCCTGGACGGGACGCTCCGGTTGCCGGTGACGCCCGGGCGGCACCCGGCGATGGTGTTCGTGTCGGGGTCGGGCAACGGGTCGCGGACGGAGTTCACGCCGCAGGCGGAGTTCCTGGCCAAGGCGGGCGTGGTGACGATCGCGTTCGACAAGCGCACGATCGGCTACAACTTCCGCCAGCGGGACTTCTCGCTGCTCGCCGACGACGCCCTGCGCATGGTGGAGCTCCTGCGCACGCGTCCCGAGGTCGACCCGGCCCGCATCGGCCTGTGGGGGGTCAGCGAGGGCGGCTGGGTGGTGCCGATCGCCGCGGCGAAGAGCACGGCGGTGGGGTTCGTGATCCTGGTGTCGTCCCCGAACGTCTCCCCGCTGCGCCAGGTCGCCTGGGCGCTGAACGAGCAGCTGCTCCGGCTGCGGGCCCCGATCGGCGCGCGCGACCTGCTGACCAGGGCCATGGGCGGGGTCGGCTTCAACTTCCTCAGATATGACGCGCTGCCGGCATTAAGCGGGATCAGACAGCCGGTCCTGGCCTTCTACGGCACCACCGACCCCTCGATCCCGTTCGTCGAGTCCACCCAGGCGCTCGTCAAGGGCATGAACAAAGCGGGCAACGACGACTACACGATCCGCTTCATGGCCAAGGGCGACCACGCCATGCGGGTGAACGGCGGCCCCTTCACCAAGGGCTACCTGGAAACGCTGGCCAACTGGATCACCGGCCTGCCCGGCACCGCGCGGCCCGCCCTGCACATGGCGGGCGCGACGCCGGTGCAGCGGTACGAGGCCAGCGACGTGCCGGCCGCCCCCTGGTACGCGGGCGGCACGATGCTCGGGCTGACGATCTGCCTGGCCGCCGTCGGCTACGTGGCGGGCCCCGTCGCGGCCATGGTCGTACGCCTGCGCGGCCGTCCCCAGGTCCCCGCCGAGACGAACGCCAGGCTGTGGCCCCCGATCAGACGCCGGCTCAGCCGGATGGTCTGGACGGGCCTGGGCCTGCTGGCCTCGGTGATCGCGTTCATCATGTTGCTGGTGCTGTTCTCGGTCAACCAGGCGGGCGCCTGGCCGGCCGTGCTGGCCGGCTGGCTGATCGTGCGGCTGCTCGCGGCGCTCATGCTGATCCAGGAGGTGACGGCGGTGGCGGCGTTCGTGTCGGCACTGCGCGAGGGCATGCGGCCGGGCCGCTGGCAGCACGTGGCCGTCGCCGGCGTGCTGGGCGGCACGGGGCTGCTGCTGGTGGCGGCGGCCTACTACGGGCTGTTCTCCTTCCCCTGGTAGACATAGGCGTCCATCCAGCGGTCCAGCTCGGCGAAGACCTGCTTGCGCGCCGGCTCCGCCGACAGCACCAGGTCGTGCAGGCCGTCCGGGATGCGCACGCACGTGACGTGCGGGCCGAGCGAGGTGGCCCAGCGGGCGATGTGCTGGGGATCGAGCACGATGTCCGCCGAGCGGGCCTCCGGGACGAGGTCGCGTACCCGCAGCCCGTTGGTGGAGGCCAGCACGAGGACCGGCACGTCCACCGCGAGCCCCGCCTGCAGCCGCCGCTGCGCCCGGCGGATGGCGGCCAGCCACATGGCGTGCACGGAGAAGCCGCCCAGCGGCTTGAGCTCCAGGTCGTAGTCCCACTCGCCGCCCTCGCTGCGGTGCAGCGTCTGCCCGTAGACGGTGCTGACCCCCAGCGGGAGCGCCCACCGCGTGTACGAGAGGGGCGTCTTGAACAGGTCGGCGGCCATGCGCAGCGGGGCGGGCACGTTCAGGTCGAAGAACGGGCTGTTGAGCACCATCCCCTGCACCAGCCCCCGCCCGCGGACCCGGTCGGCCCACAGGGAGGCGACCAGGCCGCCGGTCGAGTGGGCGTTGATCGTCAGCTCGTCGTGGTCCTGCCTGACGATGCGGACGGCCTCGTCGATCTCGGGGAAGTAGTCGGTGACGCTCCTGATCAGGCCCCTGGTCTGGTGCGGCAGCAGCGAACGCCCGTATTTGCGCAGGTCGAGAGCGTAGAAGTCGATGCCGCGCTGGACGTAGTGGTCGGCGAGGTGGTCCTGGAAGAAGTAGTCGGTGAACCCGTGCAGGTAGAGCACCGCCCTGCGGGATCCCGCCTTCCTGGAGACCAGCGTCGCGACGACCTCGCCCTCGAAGTCGTCCGGCAGCTGCAGCACGGTGATCTCGTACATGCTAGACACCATAAGGATTGTCCGGCCATGACGGGACACCGGGCGGCAGATCCTCGCTCACCCGCATCGGGAAGTCCGCCGGGCGCTTCTCCAGGAACGCCGTCACCCCCTCGACCGTGTCGGGCGCGCCGCCCAGCTCGGCCATGACGCGCGAGTCGGCCGCGTGCGCCTCCCACGGCGAGGACGCCGACAGGCCCGACCACATCAGCCTGCGGATGGCGGCCACGGAGACGGCCGAGGTGTTGTCGGCGATCTCGCGGGCCAGCGCGTACGCCGCCGGCAGCAGCTCCTCGGGCGGATACACCCGCGAGACCAGCCGCCCTTCGAGCGCCTCGGAGGCGGGGAAGATCCGGCCGGTCGCGGCCCATTCCATGGCCTGGGCGATGCCGGCGATCCTGGGCAGGAACCAGCTCGACGCGGCCTCGGTGACGATGCCGCGCCGCGCGAACACGAACCCGAACCGGGCCTGCGCCGAGGCCAGCCGGATGTCCATGGGCAGCGTCATCGTCAGCCCGACGCCCACGGCGGGGCCGTTGATCGCGGCGATGACCGGCTTGAGCGAGCGGGCGATCCGGAGCGCGACCGTGCCGCCGCCGTCGCGCGGCACCCCGTCCACCAGCTCGCCGCGGG
>NZ_JBSFTC010000481.1:4851-6016 GCF_053590415.1 Nonomuraea sp. NPDC003201 | reverse complement strand
CCCGCGCACTGAATATGTCCGACCGCCAATCACTCGTCCCGTACGTTCCACTGTGCCGGGCCGGTCTTGCACGGATCGTGTGGGTTCCATGAATCCCCTGCTCACCTCGGGCATGCCGGGCGCGAGGCCCCGGCCGGAAAGAAGTAAGTGCTGATGTCTAGGCGAAAGGCGGGCGCCCGGATATGGTGCGATACGGGCAAGCCATAACAGTGCATCGTCTCCGGACTCCGATCGGTGGGCACCGCATGCCGGATCTGACGTTCGCCATTCAGAGATTGCCGGGCGTGAGCGTGATCTCGGTGGCCGGCGAGGTCGACGTCGCGACCGCCGGCCAGCTCGATCGTCATATCCGCGGCAGCAGGCGGCAGCCCGGCGAGCACGTGGTGATCGATCTCAGCGAGGCGCAGTTCCTGGGCAGCGCGGGCCTTCGCGTCCTGCTCAACACCCACGCCTTCGCCCGCCAGCACGGCGGCAGCCTGCACCTGGCCGCCCCTGATCCGAAGCTGGCCCGGATCATGGAACTCACCTGGGCGCACACCGTCCTGCACGTGCACACCACGGTGGAAGAGGCCGTCCTCGCCGCCCTGGGCGGCACCACCCACGAATCACTCGGCCCCGTCGACGCAGGCGACCCTTGCTGAGCTGCGCGCTTCTCTCATCGAAGGGAGCCGCTCACCAGGCGTCGGCCCGCACGGTGGTCTGAGGGAACCCACTCACAGAGCGCCGACCCGCACGGTGGCCCGAGAGAGCCCACTCACAGAGCGCCGACCCGCACGGTGGCCCGAGAGAGCCCACTCACAGAGCGCCGACCCGCACGGTGGCCCGACGGGATACTGTGCCACCACCCCCGACGAAGCCCACCAGGTCGCCCGTCAGCACCGCGACCCGAGCCGCTCCCCACCGACCTGAACGGGACGCATGGCGGCGGCAAGCGGGGCGCGCGTCCCATCGCGGTGCTCGTCGAAGCCCGCACCACTCAGAACCACAGCCCCTGCCACCGCCCCACTCCGAACCCACAGCCCTCAGTCGCCGCGCCACCCCGAACCCACAGCCCTCGGCCACCGCACCGCCCCGAACCCACAGCCCTCGGCCACCGCACCGCCCCGAACCCACAGCCCTCGGCCACCGCACCGCCCCGAACCCACAGCCCTCGGCCACCGCACCG
>NZ_JBSFTC010000481.1:0-4753 GCF_053590415.1 Nonomuraea sp. NPDC003201 | reverse complement strand
CGCCCCGAACCCACAGCCCTCGGCCACCGCGCCACTCCGAACCCACAGCCGCCAGTCGCCGCGCCGTCGGTCAACTGACCGCGCAGGCGGGGCAGCGACGTTCCAGAGCGACGCGCCAGTGGACTCACGACTCACGGCCCACGGCCCAAGGCTCACGGCCCAAGGCTCACGGCTCACGGCTCACGGCTCACGGCTCACGGCTCACGGCTCACGGTCCAGGAAGGCATCAGCCCGTCCGGCCCGGAAGGCGTCCGTGTGGAAGCGCACGCGTCAGGTGCGGCCCAGGCCAACTAGGCGACCCCTGACCGGTGTACGCGACCCAGCGCGCGGGCCACGAGCAGGCCCACCACGACGCCCCCCACGATGCCCACCACGACGGCGACCACGCCCACACACGCCGCCCTCGGACCACTCATCGCCCACTGCCCGCACCCCGACCTGACAGCCTTACCCCGCGACCAGCCCCACCGCGCCGCCCCCGGCCCTCCCTCCGCGGTCAGTTGACCGACGGCGCGGCGACCGGCACCCGCCCCTCGTACGGGTCGACGCGGTTGAGCGCGCCCCTGGCGATGTCCGCCACATCGGAGTCCTCGAACTCCTCGGTCAGCGGAATGCCCAGGCGCTCGAACAGCTGACGCGTCTCGTCCACGGTCGGCCGGGCGCTCAGTTGCGGCGCCCTCGTCACGTCCAGCAGTTTGGTCTGGTCGAGGCTGTTGTGCAGCTCGATGGACCACGGGTTGTAATGCGGGCTGTTCTGCGGAATGGCGAGGCCGGGAAACTCGGGACCGCGCTGGGTGATCACCAGATTGTGCTTGGTGAGGTCACAGCGGAACAGCGAGATCGTCCGGGACAGGCCGATCCGCAACTCCAGCACCTGGCTGTTGTGCTGCCGGTACCAGCAGGCGGCGAGGATCGTCGCATAGACGTCCTTGCGCGTGCCCAGAGACGTCCACCTTTTCTCCTCGGCGCCGTCGTCGGCGAGACTGAGGTGCAGCTGGGTGTACTCCGCGCACAGAGGTTCGTCCGTCGGATCGATTAATTCCAGCAGGAAACGCAGTTTGCTGCGCTTCTTCTTGGCCCGCTCAACGCATTCGGGCAGCGTCACCGCCCGGATAAACGTGCCCGTGCCCCCTTTGAACAGCCACATATCGCTGCCCGCCCGCGCCTCCTCAAGAAGTCGGGTGATGGCCGCCCCGTTGAGCGACTTGACCGAATCGCCGCTGGCCAGCAATCGCCACATTCCGTCGGTCGTACGCGCGACCGTATCAAGCTGGTCGGCCACCCGAGCCTGCCTGTTCCTGTCCCTGATCCAGACGAACGCGAGCAGGGCCAGCACCGGCAGAATCAGCTGGTCCGATTGTCCGTCTTTGAGTACATCGAGCAGATCGAGCACACTGACGGCAGCGGCGACGAGCAGCACGATGCCGAGATCCACGTTGGAGACTGCGGCACGGAGCCGCGCCTTGACGTTCGCCATGTCTGTCGTTTAGCGGTCCGAACGCTCCCCGTCAAGCCTTGATCACACTACGGGTACGCCTACGGCGACCTGGGGCTTCCGATTACGCCCGCGCCATTCTCCACCACCACCCAAATCGTCGACTCGGCAACTCTGGATGGGCGAAGGAGCAAAACTCCTCGACACGACGTTTCCCCATGCGGCAATCCACCCTGAATCCCGGCCGACGAATTACCGGCATATTCGCCCAGCCGGAGCCCGTTTCGACGGCCACTTTTGGGCCTTCGACGACGTGCCAACCACAACAGCCTCGACGTGGCGCGGTCACCGGCCTCTCCAGGATGAGGCGACAGGGACGCGAGCCGAACCGTCCGGATCCCGACCCTGCACCCCGTCGCGCACGGCCTTCGACAGAGGTCCGGCGTACTCGCATCGAGAGGACGCCGACGGTCGCCGTTCCAGGTCCGCAATGACGGAGCGATGAACGCCGCTCCAACATTGACAGGCGGACTTGTGACTGCATGACCGTTCATGTCAGTAGTCGCCCGACGCCTCCATTCGAGCTCGGCAAACCTGGCCATATATGGACTAATGCGGACAATGACACGGTCGAGGTGCCCGCCCTCCTCGCCCCTGACCGGCACCTGTGGCCGGCCGAGGACGGCGGCAGAAGGGCCCACCCCTCATGCACCGCGACCGCGTGTTACCCGCCGCCCTGACCATTGCCTGCGCCGCCACTCTCACCCTCACCGCCACCGCCCAACCCGCCGCCGCGATCCCCCCGAACATCCCCTCCGCCGGCACCGCCGCCACCCGCCTCGCCGAGCTCACGGTGGCGGCCGAATCTCACGGCAGCACGTACGACCGCGACCTGTTCCCGCACTGGATCACGATCAGCGGCTCCTGCAACACCCGCGAGGAAGTGCTCAAGCGCGACGGCACCAACGTCGTGACCAACTCCTCCTGCGCCGCCACCTCCGGCTCCTGGTACAGCCCGTACGACGGCGCGACCTGGACCGCCGCCTCCGACGTGGACATCGACCACATGGTCCCGCTCGCCGAAGCCTGGGCATCGGGCGCCTGGGCTTGGACCACCTCCCGCCGCCAGCAGTTCGCCAACGACCTGGGCGGGCCCCAACTGTGGGCCGTCACGGACAACGTCAACCAGTCCAAGTCGGACCAGGACCCGGCTGAGTGGCAGCCGCCCCGCACCGCCGAACGCTGCCGGTACGCCCGCGCCTGGATCCAGGTGAAGTGGTACTGGGGGCTGAGCACCGACAGCACGGAGAAGGCGGCACTGGGCAGCATGCTCACCTCCTGCTGACCTCCATCCCCGTTGCCCCGCGCCCCCACCTCACGGACCTCTCCCGTGACCGCCCTTGCGACTGGCACGCGGGAGGTCCGTCGGCGACGACCGGGTGGCGATGGGCTCGCGTGGTTCGGGACAAATGGCTCGGGAGGCAATGAGCCGGAAGCCAGCGACCCGGGCAGCGGGCAGGCACTCGGGTGGACGGTCGCTCGGGTGGACGGTCGCTCGGGCGGGGCGGTGGCGCGGGAGTGGGATGAGCGGGCGCTCGTGAGTGGGATGGGCGGGCACGGAGGGCGCTGAGGGCGCGGGCGCGAGATGGGCGGCTGTCGGGGTGGGCACTGCGGGCGTGAGCACCGTGCGGCCGATGATCGCGCGGGCGGCTGACAGTGCGGGCCGGTGACCGCGCGAGCCGGTGAGCACGCGGGGCCGGTGACCGCGCGAGCCGGTGAGCGTGCAGGCGGGGCGGTAGGTTGGGGGGCATGCCGCGTGACACCCTGACCCGGGACCAGATCGTCCGGGCCGCCGTCTCGGTGCTGGACGCCGAGGGTGTGGACGGGTTGAACATGCGGCGTCTGGGCACCCAGCTAGGCGCGGCGGCCACGGCCATGTACTGGCACGTCAAGAGCAAGGACGAGCTGGTCGTGCTGGCCGCCGACCACGTGTGGGACGAGATCGAGCTGCCCGACCCCGCCGAGGTCGGCTGGCGGGCGGCCGCGGCGGCGCTGGCCGCCGGTGCGCACGGCATGCTGGGCCGGCACTTCTGGATGCTCCCGGCCATGAGCACCCACCTCCTCCACGGCCCCAACAAGGCCCGCTACGACGACCGCTGCCTGGCCGTCTACGAGGCCGCCGGGTTCAGCGGGCCGGACGTGGACCAGGCGGCGGCGACCGTGCTCATGTTCGTCATCGGCGCAGCGCAGGGTGAGGCGGCCGAGCTGGCGTGGCGGGCCCGGCTCCGCAGGGCGGGGGCGGACGAGGAGCAGCAGCTGCGCGCCACCGTCGCGCGCATCAGCGAGATCGCCGAGCAGTTCCCCCGGCTGCGGGCCCGCGCCACGCCGTCGGTGGAGGCCGCCCGTTCCCTGCCGGACGAGGACTCGTTCGAGTTCGGGCTGCGTACGATCCTCGACGGGCTGGACGCGCGGCTGGCTAATGGAAGTACGCGCTCGCGGCCGGAGTCGCCAGCAGGACGATGACGGCCGCCGAACCCGCGGCCGTGAGCACGAACCGGAGCACGATCAGCGGTCGCAGGATCGCGGGGAACGCCTCCTGCGCCGCGCGCACCACCGCTCTCCCGTCGAGCTCCCGCATGCCCGGCTCCTCGGACTTCTGGAAGGCCGCCTCGACGTAGCGGGCCGCGAAGACCTGACTGCCGGTGACGAACGCGCCCGCGGTCATGAGGAGCGCGGCGGCGATCCACGACAGGACCCGGCCCACCTCGCTGCCCGCGAGGCCGAGTGAGGCCAGCGTCGCCAGGGCGGCGCAGATGGCGAGGGGGAACAGCAGCTCCACGACGCTCTCGGCGAACTTGACCCCGTGCCGGGCGAGCACCCCGGCAGGCAGGCCCTGCCGCGTCACGACCGCCTCGGCCGCGCGCTGGGCCCGCTCCCCGTGCGTGTGGACGAGGACGGGCATGACGAGGAACAGCACCGCGAGCGCGTACTGCAGCGTGGACGCGATGACGACGGAAACCGGCATGGGGCCCTCCCGGGACGACGACTTGCACAATGTTCAAGTCCGACGATAAGAAGGACTTGAACATTGTGCAAGTCACGAGAGGATCAGCGGTAGGCGGCGGCCTGGAGGGTGTAGAGGTCGGCGTAGAGGCCGTTGAGGGACATCAAGGTGTGGTGGTCGCCCTGTTCGGTGATCTTGCCGTGGTCGAGGACGTAGATGCGGTCGGCGTAGCGGACGCTGGCCAGGCGGTGGGTGATGAGCAGGACGGTGCGGCCGTCGGAGTGGTGGCGGATGCGTTCGAAGAGGGCGTGTTC
>NZ_JBSFTC010000480.1:0-6029 GCF_053590415.1 Nonomuraea sp. NPDC003201 | reverse complement strand
GGCTCCGCGCTCTCCTGGGGCGTGGCGGCCTCGTTCTCGGCGGGGGCGGCGGAGGACTGGGCGGGGGCGGGGGTCTGGGCGGTGGAGGAGGCGAACGCGGCGGCTCCGCCGCCCGCGACGAGGACGGCCACGGTGGCGAGTCCGGGGATGAGCATGGACTTACGCATTGAGATATCTCCGATGCATTGACGTCGTATGGACCCCGCCAGTCTGCGGAAACGTGGGATAGCGCAAGGTTCGGCCAGCCATAACGCCGGGTTAATCCTCGTCCGGAAGCTTGTCCCATGCGGTGTGAAGGTTAGCGTCGCGCTAACCGGGTGCTGAGCGGGCGTTGTGATTTTCTTCCGTACCGTTCGTTCATGAGATCAGGCAGCAGAGCGACGGTCCCGGTGCCGGTCTCCGCGGCATTCCTGGGCCTGGGGGTGGTCGTCGGCTTCGCCGCGCGCACGCCGGCGTGGACCGCGGCGGACGCGAGCGTGAGCCAGGCGGTGCAGTCGCTGCGCGGCCCGTGGCTGACCGCCGTGGCGCAGGTCCTGAACGTGGGATTCGGCACCGTAGTGGGCGCGGGCCTGGCCGCCCTCCTCGTCCTGGGCGTCGCCGTATCGGGACGAGCGCGCGCTGCCAGAGGCATGCTGTTGGTGATCGCCGCCGGGTGGGGAGTGGGTGCGCTGGTCAAGCTCATCGTCGCCCGTCCTCGGCCCGCGGCGGTGCACGCCCTGGTGCGGGAGTTCGGCCCCGACAGCTTTCCCAGCGGTCACGTGTGCCTGACCCTGTCGATCGTGGTCGCGGTGGCGCTGCTGGCCAGGAAGACCCGATACTTCTGGCCCGTCGTGGCGGCGGGAGGCGTGCTCGTGGCCGGTCAGATGGCCGCGAGAGTCTATCTCGGTGCGCACTATCCCACCGACACCGTGGGCTCGGTCATCCTGACCCCGGCCGCCATCCACCTCGTCGTCAACGCGCGACGGCTCGGCCTGTTCCTGCTGCGCGCGGACAACCGCCGCAGGGCGCGCCGGGCCGGCCCGCCCAGCACCCGGCAGGTGAGGATCCTGCTGCTGCACGCGCACGGCATGGGCGGCACCATCAGGACCGCCTTCAACCTCGCGGGCACGCTGGCGGCCGATCACGACGTGGAGATCGTCAGCGTCACCAGGACCAAGGACAAGTCCTTCTTCGAAGTGCCGCCCGGCGTTCGCGTGAGATTCCTGGACGGGCGCGCGGACCGCCGGCCCCGCGGCGCCCTGCTCCGCAGCAGGCTCATCCCTCGGGAGGAGGCCGCGTACGACAGGTTCGACCTGCGTACCGACCTCGCCCTGCTGCGCTTCCTGCGCGGCCTGCGCACCGGCGTCCTGATCACCACCCGCCCCGGACTCAACCTGGTCACCGCTCTGCTGGCGCCGCCCGGCGTGATCACGATCGGGCAGGAGCACACGGGCTTCGGCTCGCACAAGCCCTCCGTCCGGGAGATGATCGTCCGCAGGTACGGCAGGCTCGACGCACTCGTCACCCTGACCGAGGCCGAGCTGAGTGCCTACCGCGCGGCCCTGGGTCCTCGCGCGCCGCGACACCTGCTGCGTATCCCCAACGCCACGCCGCGCCTCACCGGTGGGCCCTCCCTCCTGAACGTCAAGACCGTCGTCGCGATCGGCCGCCTGACCAAGGTCAAGGGCTTCGACCTGCTGCTGCGTGCCTGGCAACAGGTCAGCGCCGTTCATCCCGGCTGGAGGCTGCGCATCGTCGGCTCAGGGCCCGAGCGCGCCCGGCTGCTCGCGCTGACGGCCGATCTCGGCCTGACGGGCTCGGTCGAGCTTCCCGGCCCCTCCCGTGACATCGGCGCCGAGCTCGACGACGCCTCGGTCTTCGTGCTCAGCTCCCGCCGGGAGGGGTTCCCGATGACCATCCTGGAGGCGCTGAGCAAGGGCGTGCCCGTGATCGCCTTCGACTGCCCGCACGGCCCCGGCGAGATCATCACCCACGGCCACGACGGGCTCCTCGTCCCTCCGCGGGACGTCGCCGCCCTCGCCGCGGCGATCGGCCTGCTCATCGAAGACGAGACCGCGCGCCACCTGATGGGGACGGCCGCGTTGGTCACCTCCAAGCAGTACGACCTGGACGTCATCGGCGACCGCTGGACCGAGGTGCTGACCGTCACAGGTCACGCAGCACCGTCAGGGGCGGGCGACGCGCGGCCCGTACTGTAGCGGCTCCTGCGGCCAGCAGCGTCGCGACACCAAGAACCGCCAGAACGGACAGGTACACCCATGGCACGGCCAGCGCGTCGGGAGGCGGGTCGAACACCCCGCTGAGCACGGCCACCAGCATCCGCGACAGCGCCCAGCCGCAGAGTCCGCCCAGCACGGCCGCGGCCATCCCGACCAGCCCCACCTCGGCCCACACGAACGAGCCCAGCTGCCGTGGAGTGGCCCCCAGCACCCTGGCCAGCGCGTACGTGCGGCGCCGCTCGGCGAAGCCGAGCACCAGCAGCAGGCCGGTGGCCAGAGCCGCCAGCGCCAGCGCGTAGCCGAGCTCGATGGCGGTCAGCCCGGCCAGGTCCACGGCGGTGAGGCTGCTGCCGACGACCTGGCGCGTGGTCTCCACGTCGGTGACCTTCGCCGTCGGCCCGAGCCTGCCACGCAGCTCGGCGGCCACCTGGCTCGGCCGGGTCCCGTCGGTGGTGATCAGGTACGTGGTGTCGGCGGGCATGTGGCGGGCCAGGTAGGCGGCGTTGGCGACGAGGAAGCTGTCGCGGGGCGCGGTCGGGAACTCGGTGATGATGCCCGCGTAGTGGAAGGGCACGGTGGCGCCGTTCTCGGTGCGCAGCCGGATCTGGTCGCCGAGGTGGAGCTGGAAGTCGTTGACGGTCTCCTGGCTGACCAGCAGCGCGTCCGGCCGATGGGCGAGCCGGTCGAGGATCTGGCGGGCGGTGGCGCCGAAGACGTAGGTGTCGCGCAGGCGGACGGTGCTGGGGCGGATGCCGTACAGGTCCTGCAGGTCAGAGCCGACATAGGCGAAACGGTGCTGCAGCGGCTCCACCCGTTCCACGCCGGGCACGGCCGCCAGTTGCGGCGCTGTTGCGGTGGTCTGGGAGACGGTGACGTCGGCGCCGCGGTGGCGACGGCGGCGGTGATCCGGATTCCGTACGTCACGGATCTTCCCTTTCTGCGGGTCGGTTTTGTCCTTGCCGATTGTGGGTGGGCAGGGTGGGACCGACCAAGGCGCCGACCGGGCATTTCCCGGGCAATGTCCCGGGGCTACCGCGCCGTCGCCTGCCCGTGCAGGAGGTCGAGGGTGAGGGGCGGCACCGGCGGCAGGGGCTCGGCGTGCTGGGCGCGGAAGGACTGCAGCAGGTACGCCACCAGCCGCCGCGACCCCGCCGCGGCGACCTCGTTCGTCCCGGTGGCGACGCCGCAGTTGGCCTTGAGCAGCAGTGTCAGGTCGGCCGGGTCGAAGTCGGCCCGCAGCCGCCCGGCGGCCTTGGCCCGCCGTACCACCTCGGCGAGGCCCTGCTCGGCCCGCGCCCGCGTGCGCTCGTAGTCGATCGCGTCGGGGAAGGCCGTCAGGAACGCCTCGGTGAACCCCCGGTCGGCGACCTGCATGGCGCACACCGTCTCGATCATCGAGCAGAACCCCCGCCACGGGTCCGGATCGGCCAGCGCCTCGTCCACGACCGACGCGCACGTGGCCAGCTCGTCGCCGAACACCTCCGTGATCAGCGATTCCCGCGAGGGGAAGCGCCGGTAGAGCGTGGCCACGCCGACCCCGGCGCGCCGCGCGATGGTCGCCATGGGCACGTCGAGCCCGCGCGTGGCGTACGCCTCCCGCGCGGCCTCGAGGATGCGTACGCGGTTGTGCCGCGCGTCGGCCCGCAGCGCCGGCGCGGGCTCCATCTGAGAGGGATGACCAGGCATGTTTCTCACATTAACGTAAGTGGACGATGCCATCCGTTTATCCCGGTAGCGTCGCTCACGTGGAGATGAATGCGACTGAGATGCGCGCGGCCCTGTTCGACCGGTACGGGCCGCCGGAGGTGCTGTATGTGGGCACGGTGCCCAAGCCGGCCCCCGGACCCGGCGAGGTGCTGGTGCGCGTGCACGCCATCAGCGTGAACGGCGGCGAGCTGCACGGCCGGGCGGGCAAGGTGCGGCTCGTGACGGGGCTGACGCGGCGGGGCTTCCCGAAACGCATGGGGCTCGACTTCACCGGCGAGGTCGTCGCCCGGGGCCCGGACCCGGCCGAACCCGGCCCCCGGGTGGGCGATCGGGTGTGGGGCGTGCTGGGCCGCACGTTCGGCAGCGCCGCCGAGTACCTGATCGTCCGGCCCCGTCAGCTGTCCCTCGTCCCGGCGGGCCTGGACCTGGTGGAGGCCGCGGCGCTCCCGGTGGGGACGACGGCGATCACGGCGCTGCGCGACAAGGCGGAGCTGCGGCCGGGCGAGCGCCTGCTCGTACGCGGCGGCAGCGGCGGCGTGGGCGTCGTTGCGGTGCAGCTCGGCAGGGCACTCGGCGCCCACGTCACCGCCCTGGCCGGGGCGCGCAACCTCGACCTCGTCCGCGACCTCGGCGCCCACGAGGTCTACGACTACGCCACCACGCGGCCCGCTGATCTGCCGCGGTTCGACGTGGTCCTGGACACCGTGGGCACCGAGCACCCCGCCTACCGGCGCCTGCTCACCCCGTCGGGCCGCATGGTGGCGATCGCCTTCGACGTCAACCGGGCCGCCTCGACGCTGTCGTACCTCGCCGCCTCCACGGTGTACGGCCGGCGGCGCGTACGCTTCTTCAGCGGTCAGCCCACCCACCGCCTTTTCGCCGATCTGGCCCGGTACGTGGAGAGCGGCGCCATCCGCCCGGTGGTGGACACCGTGTTCCCGCTGGAGGAGATCGCCAAGGCGCACCGGGCCCTGGAGGCGGGCGGCGTGCGCGGCAAGATCATCGTGAGCGTCGTCTGAGACCCGCCGGCCCAGGGGCGGAGGGTCAGGGCTGGATGAGGACCTTCAGCGCGGTCCTGCCGTCCATGGCGCGGTAGCCGTCGGGCACCTCGTCCAGCGTGACCGTGCGGTCGAACACCCGGCCCGGTTCGACGGTGCCGTCCAGCACGCCGGGCAGCAGGTCCTCGATGTAGGCGCGCACCGGGGCGGGGCCGCCGGTCAGGGTGATGTTGGGGCCGAACAGGCTGCCGAACCCGACCGGGGCGTCCTCGTACTGCGGCACGCCGACGCGGCTGATCACCCCGCCGGGGCGGACGATGCCGACCGCCGTCTCATAGGCGTTCATGTAGCCGACGGCCTCCAGCACCGCGTGCACACCTTGGCCGCGGGTCAGCTCGCGTACCTTCTCGATGCCTTCGGCGCCGCGCTCGGGCACGACGTCGGTGGCGCCGAAGTCGATGCCGAGCTTGGTCCGGTCGTCGTGGCGGCCCATCAGGATGATTCGCTCGGCGCCCAGCTGCCTGGCCGACAGCACGGCCAGCAGGCCGACCGCGCCGTCGCCGATGACGGCCACCGTGGTACGCGGGTTGACCTGGGCCTGCTTGGCGGCGTGGTAGCCGGTGCCGTACACGTCGGCCAGGGTCAGCAGCGACGGCAGCAGCTCGGAGTCCTCGCCGACGGGCAGCTTGACCAGGGTGCCGGCGGCCTGCGGGTCGCGGCGGGCGACGCCGGAGCCGCCTCCGGCCTGGTCAACACCGCGCATCAGCTGGGCATGGCACTCGGACCGGGCGTTCTCGTCGCCGTCTCGGCGCCCGCCGGACCGGCAGCGGTCACCGCCCGCGTGAGCGCCGCGCTGAGCGGCTCGGCCGTCCTGCCGGCGGTGGTGGTGAGCGCGGGCCAGGACGCCGAGGCGCCGGTGTCTCCAGCCGATCACGGTGGTGGTGATCGCGGCGATGGTGAGGGCCAGGAACAGCGGGGGAAGGAGCAGCAGAACCCGCAGGGAGGCCGGCAGGATGCTCGTGTCCCCGATCAGCGTCAGCGTGAACAGGATGCTGCTGGGCCGCAGGTGTTACACCTCTTTGGTGATCAGCGACCCCGTGGTCCG
>NZ_JBSFTC010000479.1:0-6046 GCF_053590415.1 Nonomuraea sp. NPDC003201 | reverse complement strand
GGTGCGCGGGCGGGTGCCGGTGCCCGAGCAGCCGCGCGACCACCCGCCCGCCGCCGGGCAACGATCCCGTCCAGGCCAGCGTCCGCAGCGCCACCCGCCGCGACCGCCGTACGCCCAGCAGCGCCCCCGCGATCCCCCGCAGCGGCTGGTACGTCCAGTCAGGCATCGCTCCCCGGCCCTCCGTTCGACCCTCCACCCGACCGTCCGTCCGGCCCTGCACCTGGCACTCCGTCCGGCCCTCCACCCGGCCCTGCACCCGGCATTCCGTCGAGGTCGGGCAGCGGGTCGGTGCCCCGTTCCGCCGACTCGGGCGGCGTCCATCCGAGGACGGGGTCCATCGACCGCAGCAGCAGCCCGGGCGGCACCAGGCGGGCGGCGAGGTTCCGTGACCACGCCCCCGGTCCCCACGCCATCAGGGACGCCGCCCCCATCCGGGCCGATCGGCGCACGATCGCCTGGGTACGGGGCCGCCGCACCCGGTCGTACCGTGCGAGCGCCACGTCCACGTCGCGGTCCGAACGCAGGCAGGCGGCCAACGTGACCGCGTCCTCCAGCGCCGTGCCCGCCCCCTGCCCCAGCGCCGGGTCCATCGCGTGCGCCGCGTCCCCCAGCAGCGCCACCCTCCCCCGCACGTACGTGGCCAGCGGCGGCATCGCGTACACGTCGTGCCGCAGCGCGGCATCCTCGGGCACGGCCGCCAGCAACTTGGGCACCGGATCGGGCCAGCCGCCGAACCTGCGCACGAGCCCCGCGTACGCGTCCTCCTCGCCGCCTTCGGACGCCCGGGCCGCAGCGAAGCAGTAGAACCGCCCGCCCGGCAGCGCGGCGAACCCGAAGCGCTCCCCGCGCCCCCAGAAAACCGCCCCTTCGGCGCCCCGCCCGCCCAGCGGCCCGGTCACCGCCCGCCACGCCGTGCACCCGGCATACCGGGGCGCCCGCGCCTCCGGCCACCCCTGCCGCCGCACCCGGCTACGGATCCCATCGGCCCCCACCACCAGGTCCGCCCGCACCTGCCCGCCTCGATGCCCGACCACCACCCCCTCGTTGTCCGGCCACGCCCCTCCGGCCCGACGCTTCGCCCCCGCGCCGTCCACCCGCGCCCGCACGTCCCGGTACTCGACCACCACCTCGTCGCCGTCCGGCCGCACGGCTCGCACCTGGATGCCGGGCCGCAGCAGGTCCGCCGGTAGTGCCGCCACGAGGACCCGCACCAGCTCGGCCCGGTGCACCATGAGCAGCGGCCACCCGTGCCGCCTCGCCATGTCGGCGTTGTCGGTCCTGAACAGCCATCGCCCGGCCCGGTCCCGCACCCCGCCCGCGGTCTCCACGCCGGCGATGGCCCGTATCCGGTCGGCCAGGCCCAACGCGGCGAGGGCGCGCGTGGCGTTCGGCCAGAGCGCCAGCCCCGCCCCGATCTCGCCGAACTCGAGGGTCCGCTCCAGCACGGTCACCCGCCACCCGATCCGGTGCAGCGCGATCGCCGCCGCCAGCCCTCCGATCCCCCCGCCGACCACGACCGCAGCAGGCACGACCCGCACCCCCGACATCCTTTTGAGCGACTGCTTAATCAGACCATAGACCGATTTAAGCGATCGCTCAACCGCCTCGATGGCGGCACACCCGCAGGGAAGGACGGGAGCCGGCGGGGAGCGCGGCCGGTGACCGCGCTCCCCGATAGGGCAGATCCCGTCAGTGGGGCAGCAGGATCTTGTCGACGATGTAGACGGTGGCGTTGCTCGTCTTCACGCCGCCGCAGACGATCTTGGCGTCGTTGATGGTGAGGTTCTCACCGGAGCCCTTCACGGTCAGGGACCCGCCCTGCATGGTCTTGAGCGTCGCGCCCTCGACCAGGTCGGACGGCGCCTTCTTGCCCATCACGACGTGGTAGGACAGCAGCTTGGTCAGCGCTTCCTTGTTGGCCATGAGCTTGTCCTGGGCTTCCTTCGGGATCGCGTCGAACGCCTTGTTGTCCGGCGCGAAGACCGTGATGTCCGTGGCGGAGTTCAGTTTCTCCTCGAGCCCGGCCTTCTTCACCGCCTCCGACAGCTTGGACAGCTCGGAGAGCTTGGAGATGGCGGTGCCGACGGGCTGGTCCGCGATCTCGGCCAGGTTGCCCTCGATCGCGGAGCAGCCGGGTCCGGACGGGCTGGCGGCGGCGGTCGCGGTCGGCGAGGGCGACATTTCCGGAGAAGTGGGTGACATTTCCGGAGAGGTGGGCGACATCTCTGGCGAAGTCGGCGACATCTCCGGGGCGGCGGTCGTTTCCTCCGGCGATGGCACCGGCGTACGCGTGTGGACTGCTGCGCCGGCGGTACCAGTGGCACCGGCGGCCAGCGCCAGCGCCGCCGCGAGAAGCACTTGTTTCACTGTGATCCCCCCGAGTTCGGAGTGCCGCGGCGGGCGAACCTGCCACGGCTCGAACGCAGCCCCGGGCTCACACCCCGGCTGCCTCTCCAGTGTGGGCAGCCATCGAGAACACCGGAGTTACATTTCGCCCAAAAAGCCACAAAAGCCGTACACCATAACTTTTGCCCGCCATATCTCGGCGCAGGTTTGGAGCCCGACGGGCCCCGGCCCGCCGGGGCCCGCGGGCCCCGGGTTCCTTTAAGAAGTGTTCAGAGCGCAGGTCCTGGCTGTCCGGCCGGAGGTCGTGCGGACCGAGGGCGCGGCGGCGTTCGGTGGCGTAGAAGGTTCCGGCGAGTCCGATGAGGAGCCATCCGACGAGCCGGCCAGGTCGCCGCCCGGTGCCCGTGGCGATGGCGCGCAGGGCCGGTGACCGCGCCGTGTGTGGGCAGCAGCGGTTCGGCCGCCGCGATCGGGCCGGGGATCGACGACAGCGCGCCGGTGGCGACGGTCAGCACGAGGACCGCGACAGCCGGACGGCCCGAGCGCCGGAGTACGGCGGCCGCGGCGCGGCTGGTTCGTGGACCTGACGGACCCGGCGCGGCGCGACGCCGTCGCCATCGTCCGGCGCGGGCAGGCCGACGGCGTCTTCCACGACCACCTGCCCGCCGAGGTGCTCGCGCCCGCCCTCGGCGCCCTGATGCTGTCGCGGTGGAGAGCGTCAACGCCGGCCTGTGGGAGGACTCCGGGCCGGGGGCGGCCACCGCGATCGGGGCGGGGGTTCCCCCGAGCGCGCGGCCGGCGTGGCGGCCGGGCCGGCGCGCCGAGAGACGGCCCGGCGCTACCGGGATCCCGGGGGCGGAACGGGTAGCGTGGACGGATGAGCAAATCGTTCCTGGAGCCGGCCGAGTGGTACGCGACCCTTCCGGCGTTCTACGCCTCCGCGTGCGTGCTGCTCACCGATGCCGAGGACCGGGTCCTCATGGTCAAGCCCAACTACCGGCCCCACTGGGCGATCCCCGGCGGCATCATGGAGGCCGACGAGCACCCCCACGAGTGCGCGGTCCGCGAGGTCGAGGAGGAGCTCGGACTGCGCGTGACGGTGAGCGGGCTCCTGGTGGTGGACTGGGTGCTGCCGGTGGGTGACCGGCCGCAGAGCATGGCCAACTTCCTGTTCGACGGCGGCACGGTCACGGATCCGAGCCAGATCGTCCTGCAGATCTCGGAGCTCGACGACTTCGGCTTCTTCCCCTGGGACGAGGCGGCCGGACTGCTCCCCGCCGCCACCACCGCCCGCATCCCGGCGGCACGGCGGGCACGCAAGGACGCCCGCACCGTCTACCTCCCCTTCACCCCTCAGTAGCCCTCTCGGTACGCCCAGGCACCTGTGGTACGTTCCGCGCGCCCCCAAAACCTAGGAGCTCTAGGAAATAGGCTAGCATTCCTAGGAACGACCGAAAGGGGATCATCATGGCCACGCTGGACGTACCAGGCGCCAGGCTCTACTACGAGGTCAGCGGCGACGGACCCGCACTTTTGCTGCTGCCGGGCGGCGGCGGTGACGCGGCGATCTTCGACGCGCTCGCCGGCCCGCTCGCCGAGCACTTCACGCTCATCACCCTCGACCCGCGCGGCTACTCGCGCAGCCGCCTCGACGGCCCGGCCGTGGACCAGCGGGTCGAGGTGCAGAGCGAGGACGCCCGCCGGCTGCTCGACGCCGTCACCCCCGACCGGCCCGCCTACGTCTTCGGCGGCAGCAGCGGCGCCATCGTCGGCCTCGACCTGCTCGCCCGGCACCCCGAGCGGGTGCGCCGCCTGGTCGCCCACGAGCCGCCGTGCTTCGCCGTCCTCCCCGACGCTGCCGCGCAGCGGGCCTTCGTCGAGGAGGTTCACCGGCTCTTCCGCGAGCAGGGGCTCGCGGCCGCGTCCGCCCGGTTCGTGGAGGGCATCGGCGGGACCCTCCGGCCGCTGCCGGACCCGGCCTCGCTGCCGCCCCGGGCCGCCGAGATGATGACCCGGCTGATGAACAACGCTCCGATCATGATGGAGCATGAGTTGCGGCAGTTCACGTCCTACGTCCCCGACCTGGCCGCGCTCGGCCGCGTCGCCGACCGGCTGGTCCTGGCCGCCGGCCGCGAGACCAGGGGGCACCTGCCGTACCGGCCGGCCGCGCTGCTGGCGGAGCGGCTCGGGCTCGGGCTGGTCGAGTTCCCCGGCGGGCACAGCTTCACCGACGCGCCCGAGGAGTTCGCCAAGCAGCTGATCGAGGCGCTCACCACCCCCTGACCGGGGCTCTCACGCGCCGGCCACCTCGCGCATCAGCTCGGCCGAGACCATGGGGTTGCCGTAGTCGCGCGAGTGCACGATGAGCCCGTCCCGCACCGTCACGATCATGACGTACGTGGTGGCGAACTGCCTGCCCGTGGCCGTGACGGACCCGTGCAGGGTGAACTCGGCCACCACCACGTCCGGGTCCGCGGTCTCCAGCAGGTTGACCGCGTCCGCGCGCTCGAACCGCCACAGCCCCTTCACCGCCTCGACCCGGGCACGCAGAAGGTCGCTGCCTACCGAACGCGCAGGCACGCCCGACGGGGCGAACGGGATCTCGATGACCACGTCCGGCGCGTACAGGGCGAGCATCGCCTCGTGGTCGCCGGCCGCCGAGACCTCGATCAGCCGCGCGGCGACCTCCCTGGCGCTGCCGGGCCGTACGGGCGCGAGCATGGCCGCCAGCTCGGGCAGCATGCCGACGGCCTCGGCGGCGCCCACGGCGTTGGGGTAGTCGAGGTAGGAGACCACGGCGCCGTCGCGGACGCGGATCACCCCGAGGGACGAGGCGAACCGGAACGGCGTGCCGCCGGCGCTGCCCTCCGGCTCGAACTCGACGACGACCACCTCCGGGTCGGCGGCCTCGTAGACGGTGGCGCGGACGTCGTCGAAGCTCAGCAGTTGCGCGATCCCGCCGGAGGCGCCCTGTTTCATGTGCTCACGGATGGTTTGTACGCCTTCGAACCGGCGCGGCTGCCCGGGCATGCCGAACCGCAGCTCATAGACGGCGTCGTCGGCGAACACGGCGGTGAAGGCGTCGGCGTCCCTGCCCGCCATGGCCTGGCGCAGGTGCTCGACGACCGCCTGAAGGTTCTCGGACATGGTGAATCCCCTCGGAGAGAACGGAATAGAATCGGAACGCACGCCCCGTTTCAGGATTGGACGATACGGAACGCGCGCCCCGTTTGTCTAGAAGGGAGCCATCGATGACGCCGGACAAGCCGCTGCGCGCCGACGCCCGCCGCAACCGCGACCGCGTCCTGCAAGCCGCCGAGGCCGCGTTCTCAGCGGAGGGCATGGCGGTGCCGCTGGACGAGATCGCCCGGCGGGCGGGCGTCGGCGCCGGGACCATCTACCGGCACTTCCCCTCCAAGGAGGCGCTGTTCGAGGCCGTGATCCACGATCGGATCGGGCAGTTCGCCGACGAGGCCCGCACGCTCTCGGCGGCGGAGCGGCCCGGCGAGGAGTTCCTCGCGTTCCTGGGCCGGGTGATCGATCAGGCCATGCTCAACAAGGCGCTGTGCGACGCCCTGGAGGCCGCCGGATCGCCGGTCAAACCCTCCGACGGCGTCCAGCGCGACGTGTGGGAGGCCTTCGGCGCCCTGCTCGGCGCCGGCCCGACCCGACGCCCTCGGTCGAGGTGTCGCCGATGGAG
>NZ_JBSFTC010000478.1:0-6061 GCF_053590415.1 Nonomuraea sp. NPDC003201 | reverse complement strand
TCGTGCGGCAGGCCGAGGTTGGGGCCCGCGTTGCGGCGCAGCTGCACCCCGCGGCCAGCGACGGCCAACGCGGCCACCTGGTCGCCGCGTGCGCCGCGCTACGACCTCGAGCGCTTCGCCGCGGCGCTCGATCAGCTCCTCCAGGTGGATCCGGCGTTGCGCGGCACCTCGGCATACCGGTTCGATCTGATCGACGTCGCCCGGCAGGCGCTCACCAACCGGTCGTGGGTGCTGCTGCCCGCGTTGCGAGCCGCGTTCGAGTCCGGAGCCTTGGAGCGGTTCCGCCGGCTGACCGTGACCTGGCTGGAGGACATGGAGCTGCTGGACCGGGTGGTGTCCGCTTCGCCGTACTTCCTCCTCGGACCCTGGCCGGCGGCCGCCCGCGCCGCGGCGGCGGACGAGGAGGAGGCGGCGCGGCTGGAGTACGACGCCAGGTGCCTGCTCACGACCTGGGGTCCCCGTGGCGCGGACGTGCACCTGAAGGACTACGCCAACCGGGAGTGGGCCGGGCTCGTCCGCGACTTCCACGCGATGCGCTGGCGCCTGTTCTTCGACACGCTGCTCGGCGGCGGCGACCCCGAGGGGATCGACTGGTTCGCGGTGGAGGACGCCTGGTCGCGTGACCGCAGCCCGTATCCGGAACATCCAACAGCGGACCCCTACCGGGTGGCTCTCGACCTTTGCGCCCGCTTGTGTCAGGCGATCGAGTAGCGCCACCGCACGTGCCTGCGGCACGGCAGGATGCCGGATGCGTCGATGGGCGGACGACTTCGCGACGCGGCACCGCGTACTTGCCTCAGGACGCGGGCACGCCGGTGACCCGGCGCATGACCGCGTCGAACGTGCGGTTGGGCAGCACACCGTGCAGGAAGATCATCGGCTTGGCGGCGAAGCCGACCGCGTACCGCGTCCTGGGACGGCGCGCCTTGACGGCCTTCACGATCGTCTTGGCGATCAGCTCGGGTGCCGAGAGGCGGCGCTCGTTGGCCTCGGAGCTGAGCGAATCGGCCACGGCGTTGCCCTGCGGCGCGTAAGGGCCGGTGCCGGAGACGGCGCGGACCTTCCGCGCGGCGATGCCGCCCCACTCGGACTTGACGCCACCCGGCTCGACCACCACGACGTCGATCCCGAAGGGCTTGACCTCCATGCGCAGGCAGTCGCTGATCGCCTCGAGCGCGAACTTGGTGGCGTGGTACCACGCGCCGAGGGCGGTGTAGATCTTGCCTCCCATGGAGGTGATGTTCACGATCGTGCCCGAGCGCTGCGCGCGCATGTGCGGCAGCACCAGCTGGGTCAGGCGCGCGGCGCCGAAGACGTTGACCTCGAACTGGTCGCGGGCCTCGTCCATGGGCACGTCCTCGAGCGCGCCATAGGAGCCGTAGCCGGCGTTGTTGACCAGCACGTCGATCCGGCCGGTCTCGGCGATGATCTTCTCGACCCCGGCCTGCATGGAGGAGTCGACGGTCACGTCCATCGCGAGCAGGCGGATGCCCGACTCGGCGAGGTGTCGCATGCGCTGCACCCGCCGCGCTGCGCCGTAGACGGTGTAGCCGGCCTCGTGGAGCTTGAGCGCGGCGGCCTCGCCGATGCCGGAGGAGGCGCCGGTGACCAGTGCGACCTTGGTAGCCATGGTGGTTCCTTCGAACGTGTCGGAGCTTGGTTGTCGTCGGCGCGCGGGCGCACCCGTCGTGCCGCTCCCGCCGGTCTTCCGAGGGGATCTCGACCTTCGCCACCAACGCTAGGAGCCCATCCGGGCTCAGCGACTAGCACACCGCGCCGATCCACTTGCATCTCGCGCCACTGACGCAGACCATCACCTTCGGTGGCGAGGTGGCCTCGCGCCCCTGGTCGGCTCGATCCCACCGGCAGCGAGACCCCGGCGCACCGTGACGTGATCGGCAAGCGCGGTGGCGTGATCCGTAGGCACCATCGGAGCTCGCGGCCTCTAGGCTGGACTGATGAGCGGCCGGCGATTCACCCTCGACCCGAGCATCAAGGCGCTGCTGAACGATCTCGGCGTATCGCCGACGCGCGTGCTGCGCCGCGCCCAACTGCCGACCGACCTGTTCGGCCGGGGACCGATCGCCCTCGCGCCCGAGGAGTACTTCCGGTTCTGGGAGGCGCTCGACGCCGAGGGCGGCGATCGCGATCTCGCTGTCGCGATCGGCCGGTCGATCTCGGTCGAGATGTTCAACCCGCCCATCTTCGCCGCTTTGTGCAGCGCCGACCTCGCGACCGCCGCGCAGCGCATCGCGACGTACAAGCCGCTGATCGGCCCCATGCGGCTGGAGCTCGACCAGGGCGGCGACGGGTTGACGATCACCTGCCACTGGCCCGCGGGCATGACCCCGCCGCAGCTGCTGGCCACGGCCGAGCTGGTGTTCTGGGCCGCCCTGGCCCGGATCGCGACCCGCCACCACGTCCGGCCGGTTGACGTCAGCGTCCCGCAGCCGCCCGCAGACCGCCTCGCGCTCGAGGGCTTCTTCGGGGTACGCGTACGCACCGGGCCCGCCCACGCCATCACCTTCGACCGCCACGACGCGCACCGCCCGTTCCTGACCGAGAACGAGCAGATGTGGCGCTTCTTCGCACCCGAACTGCGCAGACGCCTTTCCGACCTGCAGGCCGCGGCCAGCGTCGCCGACCGCGTGCGCGCGGCCCTGCACGAGACACTGCCGGCCGGCGGCGCCTCCATGACGGAGGTCACCCGCCATCTCGCCGTCAGCGCGCGCACGCTGCAGCGGCAGCTGCGACTCGAGGGCACCACCTTCCAAGAAGTCCTCGCCGGCACTCGCGAGGACCTCGCCCGCCACTATCTGAACCACAGCGCGATGCGCACCGCCGAAATCGCCTACCTGCTGGGCTATGACGACTCCAACTCCTTCTATCGGGCGTTCCGCACCTGGACCGGGACAACCCCGGACACCCTCCGAGCCACCGCCGCCACCGGTGCCGCCGGCCAGGAGGCATGAGTTCGACGGGCGCTGAGCGTCGCCGTCATTCCGGCCGGAGCGGGATCCTGTCATGGGAGCCCCGCCACAGATACGCCGTCAGCAGCCGTCCCGCGGCCCGCTCGGCCTCGGCGTCCTCGGGCAGCGGCCAGCGCAGGTGCGTGTAGAGCGCGCCCCGATACAGGTCGAAGGCCGACTCCTGGAGGTCGCCGAGCGCGCCCGCATAGCGGACCGCGCCCGCGTAGGCCACGACCGCGGCAAGGACGCCCACCGGCGCGGCCCACCAGGCCCAGGGCGTCCAGACGAGGAAGGCCACGCCCCACATCCAGGCGGTGAGCTGCCCGTCGAGCCGCTCGCGCGCGCCGATCAGCTCCTTCCTGGCCTCCTCGGGGATGACCAGCCACAGCCGGCTCCAGCAGTGCGACGCCTCCAGCCCGTACTTCTCCGTCGGCCACCGTTCGGCGGCTGCCAGGACGTTGCCGAGGCGGGTCGGCAGGCAGCGTGCGGGGTCGGCGGGCATGCCGCGAAGCCAGGTGTCGAGGGCGGCCAGCTCGCGGTCCTCGGACCAGCCGCGGGCCTGCCCGGCCAGCACTTGCCAGCGGGCCTCGCGGGCGGCGATCTTACGCGACCACCGTCGCGCCGCGGGCCGGGCGAGGAAGTCGAACGAGCGGGGCCAGCGGCCGGTGAGCAGGCCGAGCACCGGGTCGACCAGCCGTCTGGCCAGGAGCCCGGACAGCAGCACGACGACCAGGAACGCGGCGACCATCCACGTGGACACCTGCTTGGTCACCGCCTGGACCGCCGCTTCGACGTCCTGCCCACTGCCGAGGAACCACACAAGCCCGCCACCCAGCCAGAACAGCGCGGCAGGCAGGATCACGACGCGGGTCCAGCGCTCGGCGACCCGGTCCGCCAGACCTTTCGACAGGCCCTCCAGCACCTACAGCTCCGGTTCGCGGATCCGGACAAGTGGGGTGTCGTGCTGCGGGCACGACGGTACGGCCTGGCCGACCGCGCGGCGGTGCCACCGGTGCTCGCATTCCTCGCACCCGTAGACGTCGCCGGCCACGAAGCCACCCGCGGCGCCCAGCGGGAAGTACGCGGTGCGGGGATCGCGCAGGCCCCCGCCGTCCCTCAGCCGCAGGAACGCGTACGCCCACTCGCGGGTCGCCGCGGAGCGCTGCAGCAGCGTCAGGATCTCGGGCTCGGCCGCCACGCCACGGGCGAGCAGCTCGCCGAGCACGGCGTCCACTTCCTCGGCCTCCTCCCCGAGCAGCGTGAGCAGCCGCGGCCTGATCGCGACGGCCAGGTCCGTGATCGAGGGTGGACTGTCGGTCATGATGCCCCCATGTACGTGAAGGCCGCCCAATAGGCGGGATGCGAGAAGTCGCGCCCCATCCCCCAGGCGGCGCGCAGCGGCTCCGGGATGGGCGCGTAATGGTTCATGAGCTCGGGGTAGGCCGCGCTGAGTTCGGCGTTGGTGGCGTCGCGCAACCACCGCTGCGCGTCCCGCAGCGCGACCGCCGGGTGACCCCTGCCTTTCCAGAGCGCGTAGAACCGGCTGAGCAGCAGCGCCGTGCTCGCGTCGGAGACCCGCCACATCGAGCCCACCACCCCGGCCGCGCCGGCCTGCAGGAAGCCGGTGGCCAGGCCGATCACCTCGTCGGCGAGCGCGGCCTGCGGCAACGCCGTCTCACACGCCGACAGCACCACGAGCCGGCCGCGTACCTGCCTGACCAGCAGGTCACGCAGCGTCAGCGGACGATCGCCGGACAGGAGCAGGTAACTGTTCAGCACCTGCCCCCAGTCGGCGTAGCCGTGGCAGGCGAAGTGCAGCAGGCCGTGGCCGTCGATGCCGGCGAGCACCGCCTCTCGGGTGGCCTCGCGCCCGGACAGGCGGCGGGCTTCGGGGAAGGCCCGGACGGCGGCGTCGATCTCGTACTTCACGAACGACAGCGGAGGGGCGGAGACCGGCTGCGGGTCCTCGACGGCGAGCAGGCGCTCGGTCTTGGCACCGTCGGGCGCGGATCGGGCGGCGATCCCGGCGTTCGGCGCGAACGTGAGCGGACGGCGATCGATCGCGAACCGCCGTCCCGTGGGGGCCTCGGGATCGGGCGCCCAGGCGGCGTGGAAGGGCAGCAGGGCCAGCACCCAGGTCGGGACCACGGTCAGCGGTCGCTCGCCGGGGACCAGGTCGAGCAGCGGCCCCATCGCCGCCTCCCAGAGCCAGCGGGTGGTCTCGTCGAGCACCCGATGCCAGAGCCGTACGTCGGTTCCCGCCCGCTCGTAGGCGTCGAAGTAGTCGGACAGCCGCGCGAAGACGTCCTGCCGCCGGACGGGCAGCGGGTGGGCGGTGACAGAACCGCCGTCGACCAGCAGCGCGTAACCGCCGCGGTCGCCCGCCATGAGGTACGCGAGCGGGCCGGACCGCGCAGCCCGTAAGACGTCGCCCGCGGGATCGGGCAGCCGGAAACGCTCGAACCCGGGCTGCTCCCTGATGCGCGCCAGCGCCTCGTCCAGGTCGCGGCGCGCCCGGTCGAACCCGGCGGCCATCGGCAGCCAGTCGCCGGCGACCGGCTGGAGCGCCTGGCCCTGCAGATCGCGCAGCCGCGCCTCGGCCTCCCGGTACGCCCCGGCCAGCCGGGGATGGCTCACGGTGAGCACGCCGGTCTCGGCGGCGTCACCGGCGATCGCGTCGGCGAGCAGCCGCGCCCGGCCGCGTTCCAGCGCCACGACGGCCTTCCAGGCGTCACCCGCCTCCACGTACGCCGCCGCGGCGGCCGTCGCCAGCCCCTCCACCTGCGACAACCACCGTTGTTTGTGCTCCCTGAGCACGCTGCCGCCGACGACCCGGTCCAGGGCGTCCAAGGCGAACCCGTACGCCTCCGCCGCCGGCTCCAGCAGACCGTTCGTGACCGCGTACTCGCCCCAGCCCCTGCTCGTCGTCAGCACGGCCTCCGGATGCCGGGCGGTGCCCAGCGCGCACCCGTCGCGCAGCAGGTCGAGTCCGCGGGTCAGGGCGGCGGGGTCGGCGGTGATCCGGTGCAGGTCCCGGTAGGCGGCGGCCAGGTTCAGCCGGGCGCCGGCGGCGAAGGGGGCGTCGGGCGGGC
>NZ_JBSFTC010000477.1:0-6093 GCF_053590415.1 Nonomuraea sp. NPDC003201 | reverse complement strand
GGGCGACTTCACCGCCGATCAGATCGCCGAGCTGTACGACCAGCACACGCAGGCGACCGGTCAGGAGTTCACCAAGGACGCGGGGGACCGGGCCGAGCTCGAAGGCCGGCTGGCCGCGATCGCCAAGGCCGACGAGCTGGCCACCCAGGCGCGCAGGGCGCTGCGCGCCGCCCGCGGGAAGCTGGACGAGGCGCGGGCCGGCGCCGAGCGCACCGAGCGGCAGGCCGAGAGCGCCTGGCGGGAGCTGGAGGCGGCCCGCGACCGGCTGCTCGTCTCCGGCCGGCAGGAGGACCCGCCGCCGCTCCTCGACCGGCGTGACCTGCACCAGGCGTGGACCGAGCTGCTCGGCTGGCGGGACCGGGCCGCGCAGGCCGTCCGCGCCGAGCTGGCCGAGCGCGAGGAGCAGCTCGCCCAGGCCGGCGCCCGGCTCACGGACGACCGCCGCCGGCTGACCGAGCGGCTGGCCCGGCACGGCGTGGTCGCCCCGCGCGACGCCTCGCCCGACCAGCTCGGCGCCGCCGTCGCCGGGACCGTCGCCCGCGCCGACAGCGCCCTCGAACGCCTCAAGGAGGAGCGCAAGCGCGCCGCCGACCTCGAGCTACAGGTCTCCGGGAAGGAGCACGAGGCCAAGGTCGCCCACGAGCTCGCCCTGCGCCTGCGGGCCAACGCCTTCGAGCGCTGGCTGTGCGCCGAGGCCCTGGCCGTGCTGGTCGCCTCGGCCTCCGACACGCTGCGCGAGCTGTCCGACGGCCAGTACGAGCTGGCCCTCGGCGACAAGACCGGCGACATCGAGGTCATCGACTACGGCGAGGCCGGCCTGCGGCGCAGCGCCCGCACCCTGTCCGGCGGCGAGACCTTCCAGGCCGCCCTCGCGCTGGCCCTGGCGCTGTCCGGCGCCGTCGCCCGGGGCCTGGACTCGATCTTCCTGGACGAGGGGTTCGGCACGCTCGACCCGGCCACGCTCGACACCGTGGCCGGCACCCTCGAACGCCTGGCCGCCGGACAGGACCGCCTGATCGGCGTCGTCACGCACGTGCCCGCGCTGGCCGATCGCGTGCCGGTGCGCTTCGAGGTCAGGCGCGACGGCAAGGGCTCCCACGTGCGGAAGGCGGCCATCGCTCCATGACGGGATTCACCGTCGACCCCTGGGATCCCGGCTACGCCGCCGCCCTCGCCGTCGAGAACCTCTCCGAGATGGGCGCCACCAGCGCCGAGCTGGTCATCGACATCGAGCGGCCGGCCGCCGACTGGAAGCCCGTCACGCCCGGGCCCGACGCCTCCCCTCCCGGGACGCTGCTGGTGGCCGACGGGGTCCGCAGGATCGACGCCCGCGTGTGGGTCGACGATCCCGACGCGCCCATGCCCGTCCCGGGGATCGCGGCGTCGTACGCGGCCGGCATCGTCCGCTGCGGCCCGGACGGCGCCGACCTGGCGGCGATCCAGGTCAACCGGTCGCTGATCTCCGCCTCGCCGCACACGCCCGAGGTCAAGACCGCGCACGCCACGTACGAGCCCAGCAAGGCCGCCGACACGAGCTTCGAGGAGCTGTCCCTGGCGCTGCAGCGGCTGGTCACCCAGCTGGAGGTGGACCTGGCGGTGCGGCACCGCGACCGCGGCGACGACCTGCTGCTGGTGGACGGGCCGCTGCGGGGGCGTACGCACCTGCCGCGCACGATCGGCTACATCAAGACCCACCACACCGCCTACCTGCCGCCGCCGCAGTCCGCGGTGGTCGCCGCGCTCGCGCCGGGCCAGCGCACGCCCGTGTTCCTGATGGGCACGAGCTGGCGGCGGCACGCCTGGTACCTGCGGCTTCCCGTCCAGTCGTCCGCGCCGTGGGCGGGCGTGGCGCGTTGCGAGGCCAGCGCCGAGCTGGACCCGGCCCAGGTCGTACGGCTGGCCGACGCGGTCACCGTCGCCCTGCCGCCGCTGGCCGGCGTGGACTACAAGGACCCGCGCGCGCCGCAGAACCTGGTCCCGATCGGCGGCCTGGAGAAGCTCCTGCGCCACCACCTGGGCGACAGCCGCCTGCTCTACCGCGCACTGCGCACGGCGGCGGCCGGATAACCGCCCGCTCCGCACGGCGACGGCCGGTCGGCCACGTGCTCCACCGCGGGCCGGCGCGTTCTGGGAACGGGCCCGTCACGAAAGGCTTCGCTAGCCGTCAGGGAGGGAATGTCAGCGGCCCTGACCGGCGGACGCCTGCCTAGCGTGGGCGCATGGGTGACTGGTGGGCGGCCTTCAGGCGATCGCCGTACTTTCCCGCGTCCGTCCTGGTGCTGATCCTCTCGGCGGGGGCGGGGCTGTTCGCCGGGTCGTACACGTACGCCATGGCCTCCCCGACCCCGCACCACATGCCCGTGGCGGTCGTCGGCGTCAGCGCCCAGACCGTACGGGGGAAGGCCTTCGTCGCCGGCCTGGAGCAGTCCCTGGAGTCCTCGCTCGTCCTGCGCGTCGAGCGGACGTACGCCGACGCCGTCAGGGCCATCGAGGAGCAGCGGGCCTTCGCCATATTCGTGGTGCGCGGGAACGACGTCGAGATGGACGTCTCGAGCGCCTCGGGCGCGTCGGTGGCGCAGCTGCTCGTCGAGCAGGCTCCGCGCGTCGCCGCCCGGGTGGGGGTACGCCTCACGATGAGGGACATCAAGCCGCTCCAGCGAGCCGACCCGCGCGGCCTGGCGATCTTCTACATCACGCTCGCCGCCGTGATCATCGGGTTCACCGGGGCGGCCCAGCTCAGCGCGAACGCCGCCCAGCTCAATCCCGGCGAGCGGATCGCCTTCACCGCCGCCTACGCCGGGCTAGGGGCGTTCGCCATCGTGGCGATCGTGGACTGGCTGCTGGGCGCGCTGAAGCTGCCGGTCCTGGAGTCGTGGTTGATCCTGGCGATGACCATGTTCACGACGGGGATGGTGTTCACCATGTTCCACACCTTCCTCGGGCGCTGGGCGATGCTTCCCACCTGGGGGCTGATGGTGCTGCTGGGCAACCCCTCCTCCGGCGGGGCGGTGTCGTGGCCGCTGCTGCCGTCACCGCTGGGCGTCATCGGCCGCTGGCTGCCGCCGGGGGCCTCGGTCAACGCCCAGCACACCGCCGTCTACTTCCGCGGCCACCAGAGCCTGATGCCGTTCCTGGTGCTGGGGGCGTGGTCGCTGGTGTCCTGTGTCGTCTTCCTGGTCTGGCGCAAACGCCATCCCGGGGGCCGCACCGACGCCCCCTCATGAGCCGGTCAGCCGCGTGGGGCGCGGCGGTCGCGGCGGCGTTCGAGCTCTTCCTCGCCGACCAGGGTGAGCATCGGCTCGCCCGGGGCGCACAGCATCACGACGACGAAACGGCTCCACGTGTCGGGGAGGTTGTTGGCCGCCTGGTAGTGGATGACGTCACCGCCCGGCTCCCAGAAGGCCTCGCCCGCGCGGATGACCCGCTCGGGCTCGCCCTCCAGCTCGAAGATCATTTCTCCTTCGAGCATATAGCCGAAGACCGGGCCGGCGTGGCGGTGCGGCAGGGTGCCCGGGTCCCCCGGCGGCAGCTCGATCAGGGCGGTCATCGAGCAGGCCCCTTCGGGGACCGTGGGGTGCTGCTCCTGAAGGAGGGTCAAGACGGTGTTGGATTGCATGTCCAGGAGGCTATGGGCCATTCGGCCCTATGAGATGAGCCATTTGCGATCCGACCGATTGGACCAATTCCCGACTGTTCATCTTTCCTTTAGTGATCTTTGTCGTTATTTGCCCCTTTCTGCGGGGATCATTGCGGTGTCCGTCGCACCCCCCCACGAGGAGGCTTCGTGCACACCCCGCAACGCTCCGGACGTTCCTGGCCGGTGAGGCTCACCATCGTCCTCACCGCCTTCGTGTCCCTCATCGGCCTGGTCGGCATCACCCCCGCCAACGCCTCGGTCTACAACTCCTGCACCATCTCGCGGTGCTCCGACGCGCGCTCGGCCGGCTCGACCTGGGCTTCCAAGGGCTACCCCACCTCCAGCGGCTGGTACTCCTGGCCGGACGGCCGCTACAACTACACCGGCGGGCGCTTCTACAACCGCGAGGGCCAGCTGCCCAGCGGCGCCACCTACTATGAGTACGACGTGTACTCCCGGGCGCGCGGGGCCGCGCGTGACGCGTACCGGATCGTCGTGAACCGCAGCACCGGCGTGGTGTGGTTCTCGCCCAACCACTACACCGACTTCTACCGCCTGTAGGGACGCACGCCCATGACCTCCGCCGAACGTCCGCTGCCGTCCTGGCTCACGGTGTCCACCGGCCCGGTGCCGGCGGTGGTCGACGGGCGGGCCTGCCGGACCCGCGCCGCCTTCTTCGAGGAGGTGGCGCGGGTGCTGCGCCTGCCCGCCTACTTCGGCCGCAACTGGGACGCGCTCACCGACTCGCTGCGCGACACCGGCGCGGTCGCCCTGTTCGTGGCGCACGCCGAGGAGTTGCTCGGCGACGAGCCTCCCGAGCAGTTCGCCACGCTGCTGGCGGTCCTCTCCGACGCCGCCGAAGCCGGGCTGACCGTCACCCTGAACACCGAGCCGGCCCATGAGGCCCAGCTCCGGGAGCGGGCCGCCGCCGCACTGAGCTGAGCCAGGGCGAGCACTATGCGGAGCACAGGTACGGGCGGGAGAGCGCCAGGGCGGTCGCCGTGAGCGCCATCCCGAACAGGACCGGCGCGAGGTGCCAGAGGTCGACGTACCCGATGGCCAGGTGGGTGAGGACGGCGGGCACGAACCCGGCGACGGCCGCGAGCGCCAGCGTCCACCACACCCACGACTCACCGCGCCGCCATCCCCAGGCGCTCAGCAGGGTGATCGCCGCCGCGGCGGCCAGCAGCGCCCCGCCGAACCCGGCCCTGTCGTGCGCGACGAACGGCAGCAGCCGCGTCCCGGCCGCCGCCCGCAGCGCGTCCGGCCCGGTTCCCAGGTACTCCAGGTCGCTCGGGACAAAAACGCCGCCGAGACCGACGGCCGACACGGCCACGCCGCCGACGAACAGCCCGGCCCCGGTGATCACCATGAGGAGCTGGCCGGTGAGCGCCCGGCGGCGTTCGCGCTCGGGTCCGTCCGGGCGGGAGGTCCATCGCGGGCGCTCCCGGGGCCGCCGGGCCGCGGCCAGGAACATGGGGAGGAGGACGACGGCCAGCGCCGTGTGCAGCGGCTCCACGTACCCGTGGGTGAAGAGGTAGGGCACGGCGGCGAACCCGATCGCCCCCGAGACCAGGTACGCCTCGCGCGCCCACGGCCACCCACGGCGCATGCCCCCGGCGGTGAGTCCGAGGTAGAGGACGCCGACGGCCACCATCGTGCCCGCCAGCGTGATCCGGTCGTGCCGCAGGAAGTGGACCAGGTGGTGGTTGACGGCGTGTAACGCCTTCTGGTCCATGTCGAGGAAGGCGCGGTCGTACCAGAGCAGCACCGGCCCGAGCGCGACCAGCGCGGCGACGAGCCCGGCGACCGCGATGACGGCCCCGGTCACCAGCCCCCACCACCAGCCGGGCCACCGTCGGGGGTCACGACCGACGGCCCTCAGCGAGGGGGTGGGCGCGGTGGGGGTCGCCGCCTCCATCACCCGCCCGAACCACCCGGGGCCTGCCTCGATCAGCAGGGCCGGCGTGGCGAGCACGGCCTTGGCGGGATCGGCAAGAATACGGGCCGCCGCTCCAACGGCCGGGGAAGCGGGCAACACGATGCCCCCTTCACTTACCCCTACACCACACTCGACCCCGCTCTCCCACCCGCCCTCCCCCGCGCCGTGCTCGAGTCCACCCGCCTCCACGCCGCACTCCCCCCGGAATCTCTCCACGCCGCGTTCCGCCCGAGGCACCCCCGCGCCGCGCTCCGCCTGGGGCTCCTCCACGTCGCGCTCCGGCCGGTGCTGCTCCTCATCGTCCGTCGGCAGGATCGCGTCCACGTGTGCTGCCAGGGCGGCGGTCACGGCCGGGTCCCCCGTGCGGACCAGCAGCGGCACCCGCCTGCCCGCCGCCGCCTCCCGTACCAGCGGCACGTCCGCGAGCCCGACCGGCTCCACCAGGATGAGCCCCGCCCCGAGCGGCGGCAGCGCGCGTACGGCGTCCCGGGCCACCTCCGGCGGCACCGCCGCG
>NZ_JBSFTC010000476.1:0-6098 GCF_053590415.1 Nonomuraea sp. NPDC003201 | reverse complement strand
TACCACCTGACCCTCAAAGGCACCGAACTGATCGACCTGCTCATGGTCATGGCCGGCTGGGGCGACAAATGGCTCGCCGGCCAAGCCGGACCGCCAGTGCTCTACCGCCACCACACGTGCGGCGAGATCAGCCGTACCGACCTGCGCTGCGCCAACTGCGGCCAGCCGATGCACGCCGGCGACGTCGACCTGCTGCCAGGCCCAGGAGCGGCCACGTGATCGAGCGGGCCAGGGCCTTGACCTCGGGTCTTTGAACATCCGACGAGCGGGGGCACCGAAGGGCTGGAGAGGATTGCTTTCAGGGGAGACAATGATCATGGTGGAAACGGCGGACGGCTTGGTCCCGCGTCCCAGTGCACGCGTCGTTCTCATCGATGACGCCGATCGGCTCCTGCTGTTCTCCAGCCGTGACCAACGCGATGGCACGCTTCGCTGGTACACCCCGGGCGGCGGTCTCCAGCCCGGCGAGAACCACCGAGATGCGGCACTGCGTGAGCTGGGCGAGGAGACCGGGTTGGAAGATGTGGCGCTGGGGCCGGAGGTGTGGAGAGGGCGCCCCTGGACCACGGAGCGGGACGGCGTCACCTATGAGGTCCGGCAGCGCTACTACCTGGCCCGCGTTCCCATCTCGGAGATCGACACCACCCGCATGGAGGACTTCGAGAGGACGAGCATCACCGGCCACCGCTGGTGGACAGCGCAAGAACTGGCTGAGACCGCCGATCTTCTACGCCCCGCCGGGCTGCCGCACCTGTTGACCGCCCTCCTTGACAAAGGCCCACCCCGCCACCCGATCGTCGTCGACGGCTGACCGCCGGTATGAGCGGGATGCCGATCAAGATGCGTACGTCTTGTCGGGTCATTTGTCGTAGTCGGGGCGTACCCTGCCCACCATGAAGGACACGCACGCACCGCTCGATGGCGAGCGATGGCAGCCTGGAGACCTTGTCGTCGATGCCGAGGGTGGTCTGTTCACACGCGCGAGTGTGCAGGACCAGGACGACGGCCGGCCGTGGGGATATCCGTCCGGTGTGACACGCGGTAGCGATGGCAGCGCTCATGTGCCGGACGGCGAGGTAGGGGAAACGGTCCCCGTCCGACCGCTCGCGCTTCTGCTCCGCGACGGTCAGCCGGCACTGCCTGCCGCGCCCGCGAACGCTTCCGCGGTGCTCGGCACCCAGGCCCACCAGGCCGGCACCTTGGCAGGCGTCGGCGGTCTGTTCTTGGCCGCCACCGCTTTCGACCCTGACGGCGCCGGGGATCCGAGAGCGGCGAGGCTGCGGGCGGACCTGCTCGACACCGTCGTGGTGGTGGACAGCGAACAGGCGCTCGCGGCGATGTTCGGTGGGGCCGCCGATGGGTTGCTGGTGGAGCTGGCGGAGTGGCATCGGCGAAGTGTGGAGGAAGCGCCTGAGCGGCCATAGACCCTTGCGGGCTCCTGGCTCGCAGGGAGCCCGCAGAATGTCTCACGGCCTGAACGCGAGGAAAGCGGGAAGGCTAGATGACTTTTTCCAAAAGTGAGAAGGAAGCCCTCCCATGGCCTCGCGATCCCCACGCTATCAGTCGGGGATCAGCTCGCGCAGCCTCGAATGGGTGCGGGTGTCGTCAGCGAAGATCACGATCCGTCGTGCTCGCGGGAAGCCGCAGGACGGCGGCGGAGAGCACCGCGATCAGCGCGAGCGCCGCCGGCGCCATGGCCGCCGCGCCGCCCCCGGCGTCGAACAGCCGGCCGACCACGAACCCGCCGGCCAACGTGACCACCCCGGCCACGAAGCTGAGCAGGCCGAAATAGACCCCGAACCGTCCGGACGGCGCGCACCGCGTGACGGTCTGGAACAGCGCCGACTGCATCAGCCCTTGGGCCAGCCCGTGCAGCACCGCGGCCACCAGGAGGATGACGAGGTGACCGCCCTCGCCGGAGGGCATCGCGAGCAGCGCCAGATAGCCGAGGCCGGCGCAGATGAGGCCGCTTCTGAGCACCCAGGGACGTTCGCCTCGCCCGCCGGCCGCGCACCAGGGCTGGACCGCGGCCATGGCGACCGCCACCACGCAGAAGAACAGGGTCGTCGAACCTGCCCCGACCTCCTTGAGCGGGACCACGGTGACGATCTGGTCGGCGAGCAGCGTCGTCGGCGCGGCGGTCATGGCGAAGCGCCGGAAGTCTCGGTCTCGGAGCACCGCCGACACGCCGCCGGTGAGCCTGCGTACGTGGAGACGGCCGGCGCCGCGTTCGGCCGGCAGCAGCAGGAACAGTACGGCGCCGACCGCCCAGGCGCCCGCCGCCGCCGCGGACAGCAGCCCGAATCCGCCGGCCAGCAGGGCCAGTCCGACGGGTGGGCCGGCCACCGCCCCTAACTGGCCGGCGACGACGTAGGACGCGAAGCCCTTCGCACGCCGTTCGGGCTGCACCCCGGCCAGCAGGGACTGGGCGGCCGGGTGGAACAGGGCCCCGCCCACCGCCAGGACCGCCGCCGCGCAGAGCAACCCGGCCGGCCCGTCGATGACTCCCAGGAGGCCGAAACCGGCCGCCCGCAGGGCGCAGGCCAGCGCTCCCGCGCGGGCCGGTCCCACCGCGTCGGTGATCGCGCCGGCCGGCAGGAACAGCATGTTCTGCAGCGCCACGCGCACCCCGAGCACCACGGCGATGGTGCCGGCGAGCAGGCCGAGGTCGTGGCGCAGGTATGTGACCAGGTGCGCCATCACCGCGAAGAACCCGATCGAGATGGCCAGCTGCACTCCGACGACGACGGCGAGCACGTGGCGGCCGTTGCCCGGCGGGCGCACCGGAGGCGCGGGGTCCCCGGCGAGCGGTCGGCTCGGACGCGGGGCGGACGTACTCGGCGCCATGGGCCGGGTCGTTCTCACGATCGCGATGCGTGCCGGAGGACGTCGGGGCGCTGCGGCTCGGTCGGCCTCTCATTCTCGATCTGCACTGCAAGAGGAGAGCAGAAGCCGCCGGGTCATGTCCAATATCGATATGTGTCCAGGGGGATAACCGATTCGATATCAGTGCTGGTGGTCCGGACCGCCCCGCCGGCCGTGCGGGTCCGTGCGGCCATCGCGCGGACCCCGTGGCCGATGGCACGCTCGTCCGGGGTGACGGCGCCGAGTGCGGGTAACTGGTCTCGATGGAGCCCGGACGCCGAGAAAGGTGCACGTGCCGGGAGCCGGTCGAGGAACAGCGCGAAGTCCTCACCACTGAACGGCACCGCGGCCTGCAACGTGCGCACCCGGCCCGGACCGGCCGTCCGCTGAAGGTACCGCTTGATCGCCTGGCCTCCCGTTCCGGACAGACCATGGCGGGAAACGGGACCTCGGGGAAGGTCACCGAACCGGCGCCGTACGCTCGCGCGAGACGCCGGATGTCCTCGCGGAGCGCGACGTACCGGCTCTCCGGCCGGCAACGGTAGGACACCCGGACCTCGGCCGCGTCGGACGCCTGGGCCCGCATGAAGACGAAGCCGGTCAACGGCCCGTCCGGGGCCTGGAGGTCGGCCACGAGGCGTTCGAGGGCCTCGGGGGTGGCGGAGGAGAGACGGTGCCGAGCGCGCCGATCTCGTCGGCGAGCCGCCGCGCCCGCTCCGTCGCATCGGCCCCGCTGAGCGTGATGACGCCGCGCGACCACCGAGGCGGTTCGCTGTTCCTGAGCCGCGATCCCGGGGTGGCGGTGGAGGTCCCGGCGCAGTTCGATCAGCTCATTGAAGCCGGCACTCCAGTCCGCCATGGGGTAACCCTCGCCTAAACGGGACAGACCTCCTGATAACCCACGTCGGCTCCCACGTGCTCGCGCCACTCCGCCTGCGTGAGCCGGCGGCCCGCCCGCTCGCACACGGTCCGGACGGCCGGCGCGGCGTCTACCGGCAGCTCCTGGAACGCGCCGTCGAGCCCCACCACGCGCAGGGCCGAGCCGTCGGCCGTGAAGGCGAGCGCCGGCATGGGGTCGTCCAGCTCGTACGGATCGAACGCCCCGGTGGTCACGGTCCAGGCGGCGCCGAGCTGCCGGCCCGCGACCGTGTCGAACAGCGTCACCCTGGTGTCGTGGGCGACCGCCAGGACCCGCCCGTCGGGGGAGAACCTGACCCCCACGACGTCTCCCGGCACCCTGAACACCTGACCCGTCGTACGCCAGGTGCGGGTGTCCCACAGGACCACCGCCCTGCTCCCGTACGGCGAGACGCCGAGCGGACCTTTCGGCGCGAGGACCATCCACCCCACGGCCAGCGTCCCGGGGCCTTGCCCGCGGGGGAGCACCTTGCGGGTGACCAGGTCGATGACGTCGGCACCCGCGGCGTCGGCGGTGACCAGGAACCTGCCGTCGGAGCTGAAGGACAGCGGGCCGCCCGCGACCGGGCCGAACCGCATGACCCGCTCGCGCCGCGCGATGTCGATCACCACGACCTCGCCCGCGCCGGTGTAGTCGTTGGCCATGGCCGTGCTGAGGGCCAGCAGCCGGCCGTCGGGGCTGATCTGCATGTCCGCCCTGACGTCCGCCGACTGCAGGGCCAGGTGGCCTGCCTTCCGCCCGGATGCCGCGTCCCAGAACGTGGGTCCCGTGGTGAGGTCCTCAGAGGAGATCGTGACGACCGTGCGCCCGTCGGGGCTGACCCGCATGATCGGCTCGCCCTTCCTGGCGACGCCGAGCCGCCGGGTCTCGGTGAACCCGGGCACCGACCAGCCGCGCACGGTGTCGCCCGTACGGGCGAGCAGCAGGCTCCCCGAGGCGGTGAACCGCGGCTGCAGAGCGCCGGCGGGCACGACGCGCCGGGGGCCGGT
Organism: Nonomuraea sp. NPDC003201; assembly: GCF_053590415.1. Lineage (NCBI taxonomy): Bacteria > Bacillati > Actinomycetota > Actinomycetes > Streptosporangiales > Streptosporangiaceae > Nonomuraea > Nonomuraea sp. NPDC003201. The sequence goes on along the minus strand of NZ_JBSFTC010000476.1, from coordinate 1,325 downwards.
CTGCCGGCTGATGTCGTAGGTGGTCACCTGCCCGGCGTCGTCCAGGATGCTCAGCGTACGGCTCCCGGGGCCGAACCGCGGGGCCCCGACGATCGTGGACGCGACGGTGAGCCGCAGGAGCGGGGCCGCGTCGCTCAGCCGCCACAGGGTGATGCGGCCGCCCGCCCAGTTGTCGAAGGTGATCAGGAAGCGGCCGTCGTCGCTGAAGGCGGCCTCGGTGCCCGGGCCGGGGAAGCTGCGCCGGTCCCGCGTGCCGGTGGACAGGCTCCACAGCGTCGTGCCCTTCCGCCCGCCCACAGCGGCCAGCGCGCCGTCGGGGGTGATGGCCGTGACCTGCCCCGGCAGGCCACGGCCGGGGAGCCGCTCGCCCGCCGGAGTTCCGCCTCCCGGCAACGCCCGCAGCGTCGTCACGGTGTCGTGCTCGGTGATCTCGAGGGCGGCGAAGCGGTCGCCGGGGCCGACACGTGCGTTGCTCACGTAGCCGTCCTGCTTCTCCAGCGCCCGCCGCGCCACGTTCCACAGCGCGACGTACGGCCCGCCCAGGTTGGCGCGCACGACGATGTAGCCGCCTCCGGGGCTGAACTCCAGGCTCGCCGGGCGGCTGTTGTTGCTCGTCGAGCCTGCGGGCATCCAGCCGCCCTCGCCCAGCCGCCGCCCGGTCCGCAGGCTCCACAGCTCCAGCCCGCCGCCCCCCGCGAGCGCCAGCGTGTCACCGTCCGGACCCACCGCCGCGGTGACGGGCGCCTCGCCGATGCCGCCGAAGGTCCTGACCGGCCGTCCTGTCGCCACGTCGTAGACGGTCACCCGGCCGGCGCCCGCGCTGACCAGCGTCCGCCCGTCGGGGCTCAGCGCCCGCCCTTCGTTGGCCGGGGCGGGATCCGTGAAGACCGACTGCTCCTGCTGGGCGAGCGAGCTCAGCACCGCCGAGCGCGCCTCGGGAACCCGCGCGATGCGGTAGGCCGCCACGCTGAGCAGCATCGCCTTCACCGGGTCGGTCCCGCGCAGCGCGTCCGCCTGCAGCGCCACCCGCCGCGCCGCGGCCTGCGACCGCTCCTCGGCCAGGCGCCTGCCGGCCTCGTCGCTCCTGAGCGACTGCTGCCAGGCGAGGGTGCCGGCGGTGAGCGAGGCGACGAGCAGGACCGCCACGCCGGTGGTGACCATACGCCGCAGCCTGCTCTGCCGCGCCGACCCGGCCCTGCTCGCCTCGACGAACTCGCGCTCCGTGGTGTTCAGGGTCAGGTGCGTGGCGGCGGTCCAGTCCAGCGCGTGGCGCAGGGCGGTGCCGCGGAGGAGGTCCTCAGGGCGGCGGCCGCCGCGGGCCCAGC
>NZ_JBSFTC010000475.1:0-6145 GCF_053590415.1 Nonomuraea sp. NPDC003201 | reverse complement strand
GTAGGCCGATACCGCCCCCTTGATGCACTGCTCCGCCGGCCAAGCCCGGTGCAAGCGCCGCACCCAGGAGCGCGGCAACTCGACATCCAGGACGCACGGCCACCGCGATCAGCCTGGCCGCGCTCGGCGCCGCCTACGTGATGCGTTACGCCGGTGACGCGACCGGACAGTACTGGCTGAAGGCGCTGTCGCCGATCGGCTGGAGCCATCTGGTGCGGGCGTACCAGGACGAGCGGTGGTGGCTGCTCGGCGTGTCGGTGCTGGTCAGCGCGGTCCTGTACGCGGTCGCGTACCGGCTGCTCGGCCGCCGCGACCTCGGCGAGGGCCTGCTGCCCGAGCGCCTGGGCCGGGAGTCGGCGCCGGAGCTGCGCGGCCCGATCAGCCTGGCCTGGCGGCTGCACCGCGCGCTGCTGGCCAAGTGGGCGGCCGGGGTCGCGTGCTTCGCCATGGCCGGAGCGGGGCTCAGCCCGCTCGCCCAGGACCTGCTCTCGCGGCCGAGCCTCGTGGTGCAGAGCATCACGAGCCTCCTCGGCGTGTCCGACACGGGCACCGCGCTGGGCGCGTACTCGTGGTACCTGATCCTCATCATCGCGTACGCCGTCGCGCTCTATCCGGTGCTCATGACGTTGCGGCTGCGTTCGGAGGAGACCTCGGGCCGCGCGGAGACCGTACAGTCCACCCCGATGACCCGCCTGCGCTGGGCGGCCGGTCACCTGGTCGTGACCGGGCTCGGCACGGCGGCGCTGATGGCCGTCGCCGGGCTCGTGTTCGGCACGCTGTACTCGCTGCTCGTCGGCGATCTCGCCCGCGACCTGCCCCGCTTCCTGGCGGGGGCGCTGAGCGCCGTGCCGGCGGCCTGGTGCGTGGGGGCGGTCTGCGTGCTCGCGTACGGGCTGGTGCCGAGGGCGAGCGTGGCGATCTCCTGGATCGTCTGGCTCCTGACCGCCGGGCTCGGCAAGATCGTCAGCCCCCTGTACGGGCTGTGGCACGGGACCCCGCTGGAGCCGTTCCACTACATCCCCAACCCGATGCTCGCAACGTCCTTCGACATCCGCCCCGCCCTCGCGCTGACGGCCCTCACGGCGCTGCTCCTCGGCGGCGCCCTCGTGGCTCTGCGCCGCCGCGACTTCGGGTGACTGGTCTAGCATGTCGTCCCATTCGACAAGATCGGAGGGCGGATGGGCGGCCATTCCATCGAGGTGCGGTCCGACGTGGTGATCAAGCGATACCGGTCGTCGGACTACGGTGAGCCCGAACGCGAATGGCGTGCCCTGGAGCTGCTGGGCGAACACGATCCCGGCCTGGCCCCGGCGCCGGTGACCGCCGAGCTGGAGGCCGACCCGCCGACCGTGGTGATGTCGCGCCTGGACGGCACGACGGTGAGCGGGGAGATCACGGGGGAACTCGTCGATGCCCTGGCCGAGGCCATCAACGGCGTCCAGCGCTCGATCCCGTCCCGGGTGCTCGACCGGGTGCCGGCGCGCGCCGGGCACCCGGTCTACCTCCTGCGGAAGGTACGCGACTGGGCGGCGGCGGCCACGCCCGAACCCGCGACCGCCGAAGCCCTCCGCGCGGCCACGGACTGGGTGTCCGGGCCGGGCCTGGAGGCGATGTTCGCGCAGCCGGGCACCCCGGTGTTCGGCACCGGCGACGGGAACCTGGCCAACTACCTGTGGGACGGCACCAGGGTCCGGGTCATCGACTTCGAGTACTCCGGGCTCAGCGACCGCGCGTTCGAGCTGGCCGAGGTCACCGAGCACATCTCGGTCTGGGAGAACGATCCGGCCGGGTTGACCGCCGTGCTCGACCGGTTCGAGCTGACCGCCGAGGAGGCGGCCAGGCTCACGGAGTGCCGGCGGCTGCTCGCGCTGTTCTGGCTGCTGCGCTGCCGCCGGGAGATCCGGCCCGCGCAGGCGGACCGGATGCTGGCCCTGCTGTAGGACTTCTCTTGATCAAGGGGTGCTTTTGATCAAAGGGTGCTGACCGCGTCCGCCAGCCGGTCCACCTGGCCCGGATCGCCGCCGTAGCAGTAGAGCATGACCTCCTCCACGCCGAGGTCCGCATACTGCGCGACGCATTCGCGGATCTGCCCGGGCGTGGTGAGCATCCCGGCGACCATCCGGTCCGCTCTGCCGGTGAACTCGTAATAAGCGCCCATCGCCGTACGGGCCTCGGTGACGACGTCCTCGGAGCCGAGCGCCACGTTCACCTGGGCGACGATGCGGGGCTCGCCGGACCGCCCGGCTTCCCGCCAGAACCGCCGGACCGTGTCGATGAGCCCGCCGGCCCACGGCGGCGCGGCGGCGGCGAGGAACCCGTCTCCCCAGCGCGCGACCCGCGCCAGCGCGGCGGGCTGGAAGCCGCCGAACAGCACCTCGGGCCCGCCCGGCCGGGCGGGGAGCGGCCCGATCATGCCGGCGCCGTCACCGTACGGCTCGCCGGACCACAGCCGCCGCATGACGGCCATCTGCTCGTCGAGCCGCCGTCCCCGGGTACGGAGGTCGGTGCCCGCGACCAGGTGATCGTCCTCGCGACCGCCCACGCCGAGCCCCAGCACCAGCCGCCCGCCGGACATCCGGTCCAGGGTCGCGGCCTGCTTGGCCAGCAGGGCGGGCTCGCGCAGGGGTGCGAGCAGCACTTCGGTCTGCACGCGTACGCGGGTGGTGGCCCCGGCGAGGAGGGCGAGGGCGATCAGCGGTTCGGGGTTGTCGTAGACGAGCCGGTCGAGGAGACCGAGGGTGGTGAAGGGGCCGGCATCAGCGCGCCTGGCCCAGTCGAGCTGGGTTGCGGGGTCGCTGATGGGCAGGCCAAGACCGACGTTCATGAGGTACCTCCGTGAAGGGGCATGCGGAATCGATGCCGCCCCTCCAGGACCTCCACGACGGGGGAGGCAGGGCTCCCGTTCTGCGGCGCGCTTCTGGGGAGCTCCTGATCAGAGTGATCCTCACTGTAGAGCAACCCCACCGCCCGAACAAAGCCGCACCCACCCACCCTCACCCGCGCTCATCCACCCGCGCTGACCCGCGCTGACCCGCGCTCACCCGCCCTCACCCCCGCCCATCCGCGCTCAGCTGTGGTCGCTCTCGGCCGTGGCGGCCAGACCCGGCTGGACCCCCCGCTCATGGCGGCCTTCAACCTGGGCGCCCCAGTCCCAGAGCGCCTGGAGGACGGGCCCGAGGCGCCGCCCGTGCGGGGTGAGCCGATAGTGCGTACGGGGCGGCCATCCGGACCTCCGGCGACGTTCGAGCACCCCGGCCTCGGCGAGCTGCGCCAGCCGATCGGACAGCACCTTGTCCGACAACTCGGGCAGCGCCTGCCGGAGCTCCGTGAACCCGCGCTCACCCCGCAGCAACTCGCGGATCACGAGGGTCGTCCACCGCCCGCGCAGCGCCGCGAGCGCGATCTCCACCGGACACGACGGATCCGGCTCGGTGACCTCGGCCCGAGGATCATCGGGCAGACCGGGGTGGCCAACCGTTTGGTGAGTCACGAGGGCGCCTCCTAGCGTTTCGCATCCACCCGATTTCTACCTGCCGAAAGGACGTGCAACTGCGATGCGCCAACTCGCCGAACGCCCCGAGGACGTGCCTGCCGTGTTCGCCGACCGCTTCAACACCGGCGATCCGGCGGCCGTGGCCGAGGTCTACGAGAGCGGAGCGGTCTTCGTACCCGAGCCCGGCTCCCCGCTGACGGGCCCGCAGGCCCAAGCCGCCAACGCCCGCTTCATGGCCCTGGGGCTGCCGATCACGGTCCGGCCGCGGCACGTCTACGCCGCCGGCGACACGGCCCTGCTGATCGTGGACTGGGCCATCGACGGTGTGGACCGGGACGGGCAGCACGTCCACATCGAGGCCACCGCCACCGACGTCGCCCGCCGCGGAAAGGACGGCCGCTGGCGGTACGTCATCGACAACCCTTTCGGCGTGCGCATGAGCACTACAAATACTGAGCAGGCCGTGTAGCCAGGCCCAGATCAGGCACATCGGCGATGGCAGCTTTGCGGCGGATTCATTTCATGGCGGCTTCGGGGGCGACCGATCCATGAACTCTCCGGAGGTACTCCACGGCGTGCTCCGTGGCCGGGTCATGGTTCAGCCGGTCCCGGTAGAAGTGCAGACGGTCCTCGCAGTCATCGATGACCTCGCTCCAGGTGCGCGCCCAGATCCGAACTCCGTCCTTCCACTCCGCGATGCATCCCGGGGGCCGGTTGGGCGCGCTCGCGTCCTCTCTGACGACGTCGTCCATCTCGGTGGAGATGACCCGGAAATCCCAGGACACCCGGGCGTCGCGGAACTGTGGATCACCGACGACGGCTTTGGCGTAACTCTTGATCTGCGCGACCTCGACCTGGCCGATCTTTACCTTGGGTGCTTTGAGCTCCACCACGAGATGCTCTCTCCCCGAACTGCCTCGGTGTGCCCGCCCAAGCATGAGGTCGACTATGCCTTTCCGGCCATCTTCGCGTCCTACCGGGTTGAACTGACCATCCTTTGGCGCACGGCCCAGTTCCAGAAGGTGACGCTTGAGCACCGTGTCCAGGCTCTGGTCACTGACCATCAACGCATAGGTGTCTCCGAAGATCCACGTTTCTCGTTCGAGGATCTTGTGGAGTTCGCTCCGTTCTTTTACCGTCTGGCTGATCTCCGGTTCGAAGACGAGCCTTTTCAGCGCCGCGAGGAAATCGAGGCGGTCGCCGACCTGGCCGGTCGCCTTGATCTCCTCAGAGAGGCTGGTTCGCTGCAGGATGCGCTTGAGCTCCTCCTGCTCCGACTGAGCCAGCCGGAACAACTCGTCCAAGACTGGATAAAGCCCGCTCGGATCATGGGAGATGATTTCTCTGAGCAGGCGCAAAGTGGTCTTCTTGCTTTGCGGTGCGCCAGGTAGCCGACGTGCGATGGTTGTGGCTACCTCGTCGAACATCTGGCGTTCGACCGCGTGTGCGGGCAGGACGGGCTCGCCGCTGTAGGGATAGACCCCATCGCTTTTCCACTCTTGGAGCAGCCTGGCCCGGCGCTCCTGATCACGCCTCTTGAAGTGCCTGCGTAGTGCTTCCCGCGCCGACTCCAGAAGACCGGCGGTCTCGTCCATTTCGACCAGCGGCAGATTGCCGCGCTGCTCGACGAATCCATCCCATAGCAGGTAAGCGGTGAAGTGATGGCCAGGCGCCTGTATGCCGGGAGAGGCGTCGTCCAGGACCACGCCGTTCGCATCGCACAGGGCCAGCACTCGGCCGACGTTCTTGGGCCATTCGATGATCCGCAGCAGGGGCTCGGCGAGCTCCGGCGCGGCCGGCCAATGAACGGTGTATTCGGCCATGTCGGTCCACCCGGTGGCCGGGTCGAGATCTGTCCCCTGAAAGGTGATCCGCACATCTGAGTTCGCGGCGAGGAACGGTGCGAATATCGAGGCGAGTTGCTGGGCGGTGTCGTCGTGAACGAGTCGGCTGACGAAATCCGCCGGCACCGATGCCTCGACCCGGGTGCCGACCGGCTCCGTTACGTACTCGGGATCGGAGATGTCGAAATCGGCAGGGCGATCGACCACTCCACTGATGACCGTACGCTCGGACCGCCCGTCGAGCGCCTCCGCCACCGTGATCCAGCGAACCTGCTCGCCGAGCGCGAATGCGCGGAGCCTGCCTTGCCCGCTGCGACCGTGCAGCCCGCGCTTCAGATGGGGTGAGAACTTGGCGGTGGTTTTCCACGAGCCTCCCAAGCCTCCGAAGAAGGCCACGCACGAAGCATTCGGCATGCCGTGACCATCGTCGGTAATGCTGACCGCCTCGACACCGTTCAACTCGTTGCATTCGAGATCGATGCTGACATGACTCGCCTCGGCATCCAAAGCATTCCAGATCATCTCTGCGACGGCGCCCACGGGGTCTTTTTGCTGGGCAAGGCGCAGGAGATGGTCCGGTTTCGCTCCGATGTGAACGGTGCGCACGCGGCCAACTATCCCAGATGATGTGCGAGGTCGTGCGTAAGATCGCTGGACGAGGCGTTTCGTCTTCGCGTGATCGTTTTCACGTATCGATACTGGGTCCACTTGTCAGAGTGCGGTTCGCGAGTCCATGCCCGTGATGTCGCAGTGTGATCGGATGGATTTGTAGCGTTACCACCAGTCGGAGGGCTCGGATGTGCTGGGA
>NZ_JBSFTC010000474.1:0-6147 GCF_053590415.1 Nonomuraea sp. NPDC003201 | reverse complement strand
GCCCGGGCCGCCGCCAGCGGCGGGCTGAGCACCGGCAGGCCGAGCCGGTCGGCCAGCTCGGCGTGCACCGGGCTGATCGAGTACTGCCCGAGCAGGACCAGCTCGACGCCGTCAAGGTGAGGCGCGGCGGCCCGCGCGAGCGCGTCGGTCAGGTCCGGCCAGTCGCGGGCGGCGGCCGCGGCCGCGGCCCCCGGCGCCGCGATCGCGCGCACCTCGACGCCGTCCGCCACCTCCTTGAGCCGCCGGGCCGAGTCCGCCGCCGCGGAGTCGAGCGAGCCGAGCACGAGCACGGTGCCGGGCCGCCGCCGGGCGACGTCGGCGAACACGGCCTCGTCCGAGCCCGTCACCGGCACCTCGTGCAGCCGCCGGGCGATCCCGGCGGCCGGGCCGTACATCGAGCAGGACAGCAGCACCGCGTCGGCGCCGCCGCGGACCGCGTAGTCGATGAGCGCGAGCATGCGACGCCTCAGCGCGGGTGTCAGGCCGCCGGCGGCGTCGGCCTCGGTGACGAGCCGGTCGTCCAGGAGGTGCCAGGCCCTGGCCTCGGGAAACCCTTCGCCGAGCCCGTCGGCGGCGGGCCGGATGGAGGCCGGGGTGGCGTTGACGACCGCGATCGTCGGGTTCATCGCTTCACGCCGGCGGCGACGGCCTCGGCGAACGCTCGGGTGCCCGCCGTGCCGCCCATGTCACGGGTACGGGTGCCGCCCCGGACGGTGTCGGCGACCGCGGCCTCGATCAGGGCGGCGGCCCGGACCAGGGCGGGGTCCTGGTGGCGGGCGCCGAGCCAGTCGAGCAGCATGGCGCTGGACAGGATCATCGCGATGGGGTTGGCGACGTCCTGGCCGGCGATGTCGGGGGCGGAGCCGTGCGCGGCCTGGGCCATGGCGCGCTCGTGGGAGGCGTTGATGGACGGGGCGATGCCGAGCGATCCGGCGATCTCGCCGGCCAGGTCGGACAGGATGTCGCCGAACATGTTCTCGGTGACGATCACGTCGAAGTCGTCCGCCCGCCGCACCAGGTGCACGGTCATCGCGTCGATGTGGAAGTCGTCCACGGCCACGTCCGGATAGCGCGCGGCGACCTCGCGGCAGACGTCGCGGAACATGCCGGTGGTCAGCTTCAGCACGTTGGCCTTGTGGACGATGGTGAGCTTGCCGCGCCTGCGGCAGGCGAGCTCGAACGCCTCGACGGCGATCCGCTCGACGGCGGGCCGGGTGATGATGCCCATGGCGATGGCCACGTCGGGGCTGGGCATGAACTCGCCGCTGCCCTTGTAGGTGCTGCGGTCGGCGTAGAAGCCCTGGGTGTTCTCCCGGACGATGACCAGGTCGGTGCCGGGGACGACGGCGTCGGCGCCGTCGAAGGCCTTGGCCGGGCGGATGTTGGCGAACAGGTCGAAGTGCTTGCGGATGGTGCCGCTGGGGTTGAGCTTGGAGCGGTGCGGCTCGGGGTAGGCGGCGCTGTCGTGCGGGCCGAGCAGCCAGGCGTCCAGCTCGGCGAGGGCGGCGAGCGTCTCTTCCGGTACGGCGTCGCCGTGGCTGTCGATGGCGGAGGCGCCGAGCGGCAGCTCGGCCCACTCGACGGGGGCGGCGCCGGCGGCGGCGAGCGCGGCGTCCACGACCAGGACGGACGCGGGGACGATCTCGGGGCCGATGCCGTCGCCTTCGAGGACGCCAAGACGGTAGGAAGTCACGAAATTTACGTCCTTACGAGTGCTTCGACGTCCTCGGGCAGGGCGTCGGTGGTCGGGTAGAGCAGGCAGGCGGCGGGCTCGACGACGAGCGTGACCTCGCCGCTCAGCCCCGGGCGGGCGGTCTCCGCCTGGATGACGTGGTCGCCCAGGCGCAGGTCGTACTCGTGGCGGGAGCCGATGTAGGAGCTGGTGAGCACCTCGGCGGTGAGCACGTTCACGTCGGCGGGAGCGCTGCGGCCGGAAGGGAGGATCTCCAGCCGCTCGGGGCGCACGGCCACGGTGACGCGCGGGCCCGGCGTGCCCTCGGGGACGGCGATGGTCTGCCCGGTGCAGTCCAGCCGCACCTCCGCCGGGCCGGTCATCGTGCCGGTGAGGAAGTTGCAGCGGCCGACGAACGCGGCCACCTCGGCGGTCGCGGGGGTCTCGTAGATCTCTTTCGGGGTGCCGATCTGCACCATGTCGCCCTTGGACATCACCGCGATGCGGTCGCTCAGGGCCAGGGCCTCCTCCTGGTCGTGGGTGACGTACACGGTGGTGATGCCGAGCTCCTCCTGCAGCCGCTTGAGCCAGGCGCGGGCCTGCTCGCGCAGCTGCGCGTCCAGGTTGGACAGCGGCTCGTCCAGCAGCAGCACGCTGGGCGAGTAGACCAGGGCGCGGGCGAGGGCGACGCGCTGCTGCTGGCCGCCGGACAGCTGGTGCGGGTAGCGGTCCTTCAGCTCGGCCAGGCCCACCTTGCCGAGCGCCTCGGTGATGAGCTCGTCCTGCGTGCGCCGGTCGACCTTGCGGATCTTGAGCGGCATGGCCAGGTTCTGCGCGACCGTCATGTGCGGCCACAGCGCGTACGACTGGAACACCATCCCCAGGTTGCGCCCCTCGGGCGGCACGAACGTGCCGGCGTCGACGAACGTGGCCGGGCCGACCGCGATGCTGCCGGCGCTCGGCCGCTCCAGACCGGCGATGCACGCCAGGGTGGTGGACTTGCCGCAGCCGCTGGGGCCGAGCAGCGTGAAGAACTCGCCGTCGGCGATGGTGAAGGAGATGTCGCGCAGGACGGCGTTGTCACCGAATTGCTTGGACAGGTTGGCGACCTGGACCTCAGGCATCTGTACGCCCCTTGAGAAGTAGTCCGGCGAGCCCGACGAAGGTCGCCGTGATGGCGATCTGCAGGCTGGCCAGCGCGGCCACGGAGCCGGTGTTGCCCTGCACCCACAGCTCGAGCATGGTCGTGCCGATGATGTTGGAGTCCGCCGAGCCCAGGAACACCGCGGGCGAGTACTCCTTGAGCAGCGTCACGAACGTCAGGATCAGCGCCCCGGCGAAGGCCGGCCGCAGCAGCGCCGCCAGGATGCGGGTGAACGTACGCACCCAGTCGGCGCCGGAGACCCGGGCGGCGTTGTCGAGCTCCCGGCCGATCTGCATGATCGACGGGGAGATGGAGCCGAACCCGCTGGGCAGCGCGCGCAGCCCGAAACCGATGATCAGCGCCCACAGCGTGCCCTGGATCAGGGTGCCCAGCCCGAACGGCGCGAAGGCCAGCGCCCAGAACAGGCCGATGCCGACGATGATGCCGGGCATCGCCTGCGGGGCGAGCGCCAGATACTCCACCGCGCGGGCGAAGCGGAAGGTCGAACGCCTGGCCACCATGACCGCCAGCAGCGACAGCGCGCTGACCAGGACCGCGCCGATCGCCGCGACCAGCAGGCTGTTGACGATGGACTGCACGTACACCGGATAGGTGAAGATCCGCTCGTAGTTGTCCCCGGTGAGGGTCCTGAACGGCGACTGCAGCGGCGTGAACACCTGCGTGAAGGAGCGGAACACCAGCCCGCCGATGGGCACCAGGGCGCCCATCACCACGTAGAAGGCGATGGCGGCCATGCTGATCCACTTCAGCCGGCCCAGGTCCAGCGGTCGCGGGCGGGTGGCCTTGCCGCGGACGGAGACGAACCGCTGGGCGTTCTTCAGCAGCCTGGCCTGCAGCGCGACCAGGCTGACGGTGACGAGCAGGATGATCGCCGACGCCGCGCCCAGCACCCCGTAGTCCGGATTGATGGACTGCAGGCCGTTGCGGTACAGGAAGGTCGAGAAGACGTCGATGCGCACCGGCTGGCCGAACAGCAGCGGCACGCTCAGCGTCTCCACCGACATGCTGACCACCAGGATCGAGCTGTAGACGACGGGCGGGCGCAGCAGCGGCAGGATCACCGAGCGCAGGATGCGCACCGGCCCCGCCCCGCACACCTGGGCGGCGGCCTCCAGCGAGGCGTCGCTCTGGCGCAGCGCGTTGGCGCAGAAGGTGTAGACGATCGGGGCCAGCGCCACGGCCTCGGTCAGCGCCATGCCGGGGATGGAGTACAGGTTCCACGGCAGGAAGCCGAGCAGGCGGCGTACCTCGACGCTGACGAACCCGGCCGGGCCGTACATGGTGATCCAGCCGAAGCCGAGGATGAGCGAGGAGATGAAGAACGGCCACTGCATGGCGGCGGCGAAGACGCGGCCGCCGGGCAGCTTGGTGCGTACCACGACCACGGCCATCGGCACCGCGATGAGCAGGCTGAGCACGGTGGTCAGCCCCGCGAACAGCGCCGTGTTGAGCACGACGCGGCCGAATCCCGCCTCGGTGAACAGCCGCACGTAGTTGCCGGCGCCGAGCACGCCGCCCGCCTCGTACAGGGGGCGGTCGAGGAAGGACTGGTAGAGCGTCGGGACGACCGGCGCCAGCACCAGGACCGCCAGCAGGATCAGCACGGCGTACTGCAGCCAGCTCTCCCGGGCCAGCCCCAGCGGCCTGCGGTAGCGCGGCGGCGGATGCGCCGGCGGACGCGGCGGGGAAAGGGTGGTCATCGTGTTCCTCTCAGCGGCCGAGCAGGCCGTTCCACTTGCCGGCGAACGACTTGACCTCGGCGTCGGGGACCTTCGCGTACTTGGCGAGGATGATGTTGGCCTGGCCCACGGCCTTGACCAGCTCCTGGTAGGTGTGCAGGCCGTCGCCGGTCGCGACGCCGTCGCGGTAGGAGGTCAGCCCGCCCTCGGCGACCGCCCGCTGGCCCTCCTGCGACAGCACGAAGTCCACGAACAGCTTCGAGGTCGCCGGATGCGGCGCCTTGGCGGCGATGCCGACGCCGCGCGGCAGCACGACCGTGCCGTCGTCGAGGAACGAGATCGCCAGCAGGCCGCCGCTCTTCTCCACCACGGGGTACGCCGGAGCGGCGCTGACGAAGAAGCCGGCCACGTACTCGCCGGACGTGATCTTCTCCAGTTGGGTGCCGGACGACGTCTCCGGCCTGGCCAGCGGCAGCACCGACTGCAGCGAGGTCCAGGAGTCGGGGCGGGCCTCGGCGAAGGCGTGCGAGACGGTGAAGCCGAACGCGCCGCTCACGTCCCGCGTGGTGATCTTGCTCTTGTACTGGGCGGGGTCCTTGGCCAGGATCGCCGCCAGGCTCTTCAGCCCGGTCGGCTTCTCGGGCAGCAGCGAGGTGTTGTACGCGATCGACATGGGGTCGGCCGACATGGCGTACACGCTGGGCAGCAGCTCGCCGAAGTCCGGCAGCTTGCCCTTCTCCGGCGAGGCGTACTCCATGAGGGTTCCCGGCCGGGCGGCGAAGTCGGCCCACGCCTGGGCGGCGTTCGACACGACCAGGTCGGCGGGCGAGCTGCCGGTGGCCTGCTCGCTGAGCACCCGCTGGAACACCTCGTCGCTGTCCAGGTTGTTGGCCGCGATCTTCGTCACCCAGGGGTACTTCTTCTCGAAGTCCCGGAAGATCGGCGCCCAGTTCTCCTGGTCGGTGTTGGAGTAGATGGTGAGGGTGCCGCCCTCCTTCTTGGACGCCTCGATGAGCTGGGCGTACTCGCTCGGGTAGTAGGACGGGGCCTGTCCCGTCGCGATCGAGTTCGGCGGCGGCTGTTTCGCCGCCCCGTCTCCATTACTGCCTCCACCGCCGCAGGCCGTGAGGAGGCCGAGTGCGAGTACGGCGACGCCCAGGGCGCGGAACGTGGGGTGGAAGGTGGTCATGTGCTTCCTCCTAGACCAGGCGCGACCGACCAGCCGTCGCCTGCGATGCCGCACACTCTGCTTCGTTATAACCTATGACGTCAAGCCCTCGTTTCCGGAATGTAACGCGAAGAGCCTCTTAGGCGCCTTATAGCGGCCACGATCCTGCGCTCTGGTTTTCTGATGACCGGTCCCGACTCTTGCCGATAAGACCGGACGGCGGTGTAGGTTATAACGGTCACCGACGAGACAGGACAGCGATGAGCGAATCAGCGGCCGAGCTCTACACGACGAAGGCGGACTTCGCCTACCTGCGCGTCAAAGAGCTGATCCTGTCCGGGAAGCTGCTTCCCGGCTCCGTCATCGCGCAGGCGCAGCTGGCCCGCGACATCGGCATCAGCACCACTCCCCTGCGCGAGGCCCTGCGCCGGCTCAAGAGCGAGGGGCTGGTCGAGCTGGACGC
>NZ_JBSFTC010000473.1:0-6149 GCF_053590415.1 Nonomuraea sp. NPDC003201 | reverse complement strand
CTGCCGATGATGATGTTCGGCGGGTCGCCGACCAGCGTGGACGCGCCGCCGATGTTGGACGCCATGGCCTCGGCGATCTGCGCGCTCGCGGAGGCCACGTTCAGGACCGACCGCCCGAGCACGAACGCGTCGCCGGGCAGCACGTCGGGCAGCATCGCCGCCCGCGCGGCGAAGAAAACCGGCGTGAACAGCCCCGTGACCAGCACCAGCGCCAGCATCGCCCAGACCGGCAGCCCCGCGTAGGCCAGCAGCAGGCACGTCACCGCCCGGACCACCTCGCCGGTCACCATCAACGCCCGCGGCGGCAGCCGGTCGGCCAGCGAGAGCAGCAACAGCCCGCCCACGATGAACGGCAGCCAGCCGGCCATGTACGCGGCGGCCGACAGGCCGGCCGAGCCGGTCCGCGCATAGACCAGCACGGACAGGGCCAGCATCTTGATCGAGTCCCCGCCGACCAGCAGCGCGAAGCTGCCGAACAGGACCCGGAACTCCTTGACGGCGAACACCTCGCCGAACGTCGCGCCATTCACGTCCACGATGGTGCGGACCGGACCGGCGAACTGGCGACTCTTTCGGATATAACCGAAAGGTGCCCGTAAGAATCGAGGTCACCCCGCAGGACCTGGTGGCCACCAGGTTCGCGATCTCACCGCTGATCGAGACCATGCACGCGCAGTGGGTGCTGGCGGGCCGGCTGGAGGCGGGCGTCCACGGCCGGTGGGCCGCTCGGTGGCGGGGCACGTACCGGGAGCTCGAACGCGTCCACCCCGTGCTGCGGGCCGCGGACGCGATCAGCGGCAACCGGCGCGGCACGAACGTCGCCTTCATCGCCCCGCCGCCGACGGCGGTGGACGTGCCGTTCGAGGCGGAGCTGGCCGCCATGCGCAGGACGCCGCTGGAGCAGGCGCACGCGGAGATCGCCCGGGCGCTCGCCGGGCGGCCGGCGGCGGGCGGGGTCAGGGAGCTGCTGGCGGGACCGCGGGTGGTGGAGCGGTTCGCCGACGCGTACGGGGCGCTCTGGACGGAGGTCGTCTCCCACGAGTGGCCGCGCTTCCGCGCGATCCTGCAGCGCGACGTCGCCCATCGGGCGGGACGGCTGGCCGCCTACGGCTGGGCGGCGGCGCTGGAGGACCTCAGCCCGCAGGTCCACTGGCGGCCCCGGGGGCAGATCGAGGTCGAGCTGACCAGCCTCCACGGGCTGCGTCGGCTCGGCGGCAAGGGGCTGCTCTTCCTGCCGTCGGCGTTCACGACCGCCGTCGGCGCCTACCTGGAGGACGCCTGGCCGTACGCGATGATCTACCCCGCGAGGGGCGCCGCGGCCCCGCCCGCCGCGGCCGACGCCGACCTGTCGGCCCTGATCGGCCGCAGCCGCGCCCGCATCCTCGCCGAGCTGGCCGCGCCCGCCACCACCACCCAGCTCGCGGCCCTGCTCGGGCAGAGCCTGGGCACCACGGGCGGCCATCTGGCGGCGCTGCGCAGGACGGGCCTGATCGCGGGCACCCGCGTCGGCCGCGGCGTCCTGTACGCGCGCACGCCCCTCGGCGACGCCCTGATCAACGGCTGATCCATCCCCCTGTGTCCTATTCATGCAAATCCTACTGATATAGTCGCTTATGTCACGAGTCCAGTGCGAAGCCCCGGCTTGCTGGACGGCAACCCTCCCACCGCGGCGGGGTGCCCCGGGTGATGACACGGTCGTCGAGCCGAACGGTGCTGCTCGCGGCAAGCGCGGATGTCGAGTCGTGCTGCCCTGCGCCCTTGGCCGGCCGCTCGAAGAGGAACTCGAAAAGGAATGGGAAAGATGAAGGGCGGATTCACTCGCCTCGCGGGACTGGGCATGGTGGTCGCGCTGGCGGTCACGGCCTGCGGCGGCGTCGACACTGGCGGCTCCACTGGCGGTTCTACCGGCGGCTCCACTGGCGGCGCGGCGAAGCAGGAGCTCACGGTGACCGCGTTCGCGGGCGCGTGGGGAGAGCTGTTCAAGAAGTCGTTCGTGGAGCCGTTCGAACGCGACACCGGCGCCAAGGTGAACCTCGTCTACGGCGCGAACGCCGAATGGCTCACCAAGCTGCGCGCGGCCGGCGGCAAGAACCCGCCGTTCGACGTCATCGCGTTCACCCCGGACGCGTCGCTGCCCGCGGCCTCCGCCGGGCTGCTCCAGCCGCTGGCCACCGACAAACTGGCGCACTTCAAGGAGCTGGACCCGGTGCTCGCCGGCAAGTCCGCGTACGACGGCAAGCAGTACGGCGTGCCGCTGACCACCGGCTCCACCGGCCTCCTCTACCGCACCGACAAGATCAAGACGCCGCCCGCGGACTGGGCGGACATCTTCGACAAGCAGTACTGCGGCCACGTCGCCCTCCCGCCGCTCACCTACAACCCCGGCCTGGAGTTCTTCTCCGCCCTGGTCACCTCCCAGGGCGGCACGCTGTCCGACCCGGCCGCCGTGGACAAGGCGTTCGACAGGCTCGCGACGCTGAAAGGCTGCGTGTCCTCCTTCCCCGCCAACGCGGGCAACGCCGCCACCGTCATCGAGAACGGCGACGCCTGGATCATGCCCTTCTGGGACGGCCGCGCCTTCGCCATGGCCCAGGCCGGCTCCCCGATCGGCTTCACCTACCCCAAGTCCGGCCCCGTCGGCGCGCTGACCTCGTACTTCATCGCCGCGGGGACGCAGAAGGGCGGCCTGGCGATCAAGTTCCTGGACCACCTGACGGCCGCGCAGAACCAGAAGCCGTTCGCCGAGGGCACCTGGTACGCCGCCGGCAACGACTCGATCTCCTACAGCGAGCCGTTCGAGCAGAAGGTGAAGCACGGTCCCGACGTCTTCAAGAAGTTCATCTGGGTGGACTACGCGGTCGCCACCCCGAAGCTGAACGAATGGCAGCAGCGGTGGAACCAGATCTTCGGCTGACCCCGGAAGAAGGCGGCGGGCACGTCGAGATCGAGGGGCTCGCCGCCGGGTACGACGGCGCGCGCGTGCTCGACCTGGACCGGCTGTCGATCCGCAAGGGCGAGTTCCTGTCGATCCTCGGGCCCAGCGGCTGCGGCAAGACGACGCTGCTCAACTGCGTCGCCGGGTTCGTCCAGCCCACGGCCGGGCGGATCGTGATCGACGGCTCCGACGTGACCCGGCGGCCCCCGTACCGGCGGGGTCTGGGCATGGTGTTCCAGAACTACGCGCTCTTCCCGCACATGACCGTGGCCGCCAACGTGGCGTACGGGCTGCGCGTGCGCCGGCTCGGCCGGCGGGAGCGGGACGAGCGGGTGCGGGAGGCGCTGAGCCTGGTCGGCCTGGAGGGGTACGCCGGTCGGCGGCCCCGCCAGTTGTCCGGCGGGCAGCAGCAGCGGGTCGCCCTCGCCCGCGCCCTGGCCATCCGGCCCGCCGTGCTGCTGCTGGACGAGCCGCTGTCCAACCTGGACGCCAAGCTGCGCAGGGAGATGCGGGTGGAGCTGCGCGCCATCCAGCGGCGCATCGGCACCACCATGGTCTTCGTCACGCACGACCAGGAGGAGGCGCTCGCGCTGTCGGACCGGGTGGCCGTCATGAACGGCGGCCGGGTCGAGCAGCTCGGCAGCCCCGACGAGGTCTACCGGCGGCCGGCGACCCGGTTCGTGGCGCAGTTCATCGGCGCGGCCAACGTCCTGGAGGGCACGGTGACCGGCTCGGGCGCGCTGGACTCCGGCGGGATCGTCGTCGAGTGCGGCCCGCTGTCGCTGCGGCCGGGCGGGCGCGCCGTCGTCGCCGTCCGCCCCGAACGCATCCGCCTGGCCACACCGGGCCCAGAGGCCGGCCCAGCTACGGGCGGCGTGGCCGGGACGGTGGGGTATCGGGCCTTCGCCGGGGACGCCTGGCACGTGGAGGTGCGGCTGGCCGACGGGCGAACCCTGAGCGTGCGGGTCGCCGACACCGGCGCCGGAGATCCGCCCAGCGCGGGCACGTCCGTGCTCGCGCGCTGGGATCCGGCCGACGTCATCCTCCTGGAAACGGAGTCGCCGTGACACGCCGCTGGGCGGGCCTGCCGTACATCCTGCCGCTCGTCGCCTTCCTGGCCGCCCTGTTCCTGGTCCCCCTCGTAGGGCTGCTGCGGCTCAGCTTCAGCCCTGTCGACGCCTTCAACGCGGCGCTGCCAGGATTCACCTTCGGGCAGTACGCCCGGGTGTTGACCGAGCCGTACTTCTACAGTTCCCTGCTGCGGACCCTGGCCACCGCGCTCCTGGTGGCGGTGCTGTGCGTGGCGCTGGCGTACCCGGCCGCGTATTTCCTGGCCCGCCGGCGGCCCGGCGTCGTGCGGACCCTGCTGTTCGTCATCGTGATCTCGCCCCTGCTGACCAGCGTGGTCGTACGCACCTACGGATGGGTCGTGCTGCTGTCCGGCAACGGGCTCGTCAACCGGGCGCTCGTCGCCTCCGGGCTGCGTGAGCAGCCCGCCCAGCTGCTCACCAGCTACCCGGCCGTCGTGGTCGCGGTGACGCACGTGCTGCTGCCGTTCGCGATCATCCCGCTCACGACGGCGCTCGGCGGGCTGGACCGCAACCTGCACCGGGCCTCGCAGACGCTCGGAGCCGGGCCGGTCAGGACGTTCCTGCGGGTCACGGTCCCGCTCAGCCTGCCCGGCGCGGTCACCGGCGCCCTCATCGTCTTCGCGCTGGCCATGGGCATCTACATCACGCCGCTGCTGGTCGGCGGGGTGACCCAGCCGCTGACCGGCATCCGGGTCTACGACCAGGTGACGACGGTGTTCGACTACCCGGTGGCGGCGGCGCTGAGCTTCGCGCTGCTGGCGCTGACCGTCGTGTCCACGGGGCTGCTGGCGGGCGTGTTCCGGATCTGGGAGAGGCGCCTTCATGGGTGAGCGGGGCTACGACAGGATCGTGCGGCTGGTGGCCGCGGCCCTGGCGGCGCTGGTGTTGCTGTTCCTGATCGCGCCGCTGGTCGTGCTGGTGACGAGCTCGTTCAACCGGGCGGGCTCGATGGCGTTCCCGCCGTCGGGGCTGTCGCTGCGCTGGTACGCCGAGGTGCTCGGCTCGCCCGACTGGCAGGTCTCGTTCCGGCTGAGCGGCCTGCTGGTGCTCCTGGTGGTGCCGACGACGGTGGTCATCGGGACGCCGGCGGCGTATGGGCTGTCGCGGGGGTCGTTCCCCGGCCGGCGGCTGCTGCAGGGGTTCGCGCTGTCGCCGCTGATGGTCCCGGAGATCATCGTCGCGCTCGGCCTGCTCTACTACTTCCACGGCGTCGGCCTCGTCAACTCGGTGACCGGGCTGTGGCTGGCGCACTCGCTGGTGGCGCTGCCGTTCGTGGTGCGGGCGGTCATGGTGAGCGCCGCGCAGCTCGACCCGGCGCTGGAGCGGGCCGCCCTGAGCCTGGGCGCCGGGCGGGTCCGGGTGTTCCTCACGGTGACGCTGCCGCTGCTGCGGCCCGGCATCCTCGCGGGCGCGGTCCTCGCCGCCGTCACCTCGCTCGGCGAGGTCGCCGTCACGGCCCTGGTGGCGGGCGCGAACACCACGACGGTGCCGCTGCGCATCTTCTCGGCCGTGCAGTACCAGCTCGACCCGTCGATGGCCGCGGTGTCCACGCTGCTCATGGCGGCGAGCGTGGTGGTGATGGTGGTCGCGGACCGATTCGCTCGCATTTCGGAGGCCCTATGACAAGCACGGGTACGGCGACCGCGACCGGCGCGCGGATCGGCATCGACGTCGGGGGGACGTTCACCGACCTCGTGGCCTCCGTACCGGACCGCGGCCTCGTGGTGCACCACAAGGAGCCGAGCACGCCCGCCGACCCGTCCCTGGCGGTCGCGGACGGGCTGGCGGCCCTCCTCGCCCGCGCGGACCTGCGGCCGGACGAGGTCTCGGGCCTCGTCCACGGCACCACGATCGGCCTGAACGCCGTCATCCAGCGGCGCGGCGCGCGCATCGCCCTGGTCGTGACCGAGGGCTACCGCGACATCCTGGAGATCGGCCGCAGCCGCATGCCGTCCTCCTTCGACCTGTACGCGGGCAAGGAGGAGCCCCTCGTCCCCCGCAACCTCATCGTCGAGATCTCCGCCCGGCTGGGCCCGCGTGGCGAACCCGTGGCCGAGCCGGACGCCGCAGAGCTGGACCGCGTCGCCGCGCGGCTGCGGGCCACCGGCGCCGACGCGGCGGCG
>NZ_JBSFTC010000472.1:0-6163 GCF_053590415.1 Nonomuraea sp. NPDC003201 | reverse complement strand
GGATAGTCGCCTGGCCCAGGAGCAGGAGGGGATCGAGGTAATGGGTGCCGCGTCGGAGGCCCCAGTGCAGGCAAGATTCCCGGCAGTGGCCTGCCCACGACGGCAAGGTGTACGAGCTGTCCGGCGACACGACCTGGACCCGGGCCGACCTGGCCGCCGAGATCGCCGCGGTCACCGGCAAGGAGGTCGTCTACCAGGACCTGCCGAAGGACGAGTACGCGGGCGTGCTGGCCGGCGCCGGCCTGCCGGTGCCGTTCGCGGAGATGATGGCGGACGTGGACGTCAACATCGCCCGCGGCTGGCTCTCGCACACCCCCGGCACGCTGCGCGACCTCATCGGCCGCCCCACCCAGCCGATCGGCGAGTACGTCCGCTCCCTCCTGGCCTGACCCCGCGGCGCGCCGTCAGCCGCCGAACTGCTGCCACGCCAGCCTGGCCACCAGGGCCACCACGACGCACAGCAGCACGATCCGCACGAAGCCGGTGCCCCGCTTGAGCGCCATCCGCGCGCCGAGCTGGGCGCCGGCCACGTTGCACACGGCCATGCCGAGCCCGAGCCCCCAGTTCAGGTGCCCTTGGAGCCCGAAGACCACCAGCGCCCCGAGGTTCGTCCCCACGTTGATGATCTTGGCGGACGCGGAGGCCGAGACGAAGTCCAGCCCGAGGATGGTGGTGAAGGCGATGATGAGGAACGTTCCCGTGCCCGGCCCCATGATGCCGTCGTAGAAGGCGATCCCGACCCCGGCCACCGCCACCGCGGCCAGCACCCGGCCGCGGGTCCGCAGGTGCGGCACCGGCACGGCCCCAAGCGCGGGCCTCAGCGTCACGAACGCGGCCACCCCGAGCAGCACCACCATCACGACCGGCCGCAGCACCTCGGCCGAGATCGCCGCCGCCGCCGACGCCCCGAGCCCGGCGCTCAGCACGGCCAGCCCGGCGCCGGGGAGCGCCACCTGCCGGTCGATCTTGGTTGAGCGGGCGTACGCGACGGCCGCCGAGGTGGTGCCGAAGATCGACGACAGCTTGTTCGTGGCCATCGCCTCGACCGTGGGCAGCCCCGTCATCAAGATCGCGGGGAGCTGCACCAGCCCGCCCCCGCCCACGACGGCGTCGACCCACCCCGCCCCTGCCGCCGCGACCAGCAACACCAGGACCTGCTCCAGCGGCACGCCACTCCCCCGATTTCCCCCAAGAAACCCCAAGAGTGTACAAGTCGCACAGCAGGTGGCCTTGAGGGAGGGGTGACGTCAGGGGATCCGGGAGCCGAACAGCACCGCCGCGCCCGCCACCAGCAGCCCGGCCAGGATCGCGGCCACGATGAACCACTGGGTGATCTCCTGGTTGACCAGCTTGTAGCCGAGCGAGGTGCCGATCTGCTCGTAGACCTCGCGCAGCTCGCTGCCGGACTCGGCGGTGTAGGCCCGCCCGCTGGTCCCGTCGGACAACGACTGCAGGGTCTGCTTGTTGACCGGCACGTTCACCGGGCGGCCGTCGATGTTGACGGTGCCCTCCTGGGTGCCGTACGCGATCGTGGAGACCGGCACGCGGGCCTGCTGGGCGGCGTCGATGGCCTCGTTCACGGACCTGCCCGAGGTGTTGTCGCCGTCGGACAGCAGCACGATCGCGGCCGGCGGCGGGTCGGTCGCGGCCTGCTGGTCGAACGAGCGCAGCGAGTCGAGCGAGTTGAAGACGGCCTCGCCGATCGCCGTGCCCGGGCGGGTGGTGAGGGTGCCGATGGAGGTGACCACGGCCTGGTGGTCGGTGGTGGGCGAGATGACGACGTTGGCGGAGCGGGCGAAGGACACCACGCCGACGTTGAAGCGGTCCGGCAGCTCCCTGACGAACGCCTGGGCCGCGGCCTTGGCGGCGTTGATCCGGTCGGGCTGGACGTCGTCGGCGTCCATGGACAGCGACACGTCCAGCGCGATCATGATGGTGGCGCGGTCGCGCGGCACGCGTACCTGGTCGGCGGGTTTGGCGGCGCCGACGACCAGGAGCGCCATCATGAGGAGGAACAGCGCGGGGCCGACGTGGCGGCGCCAGCCGGGGCCGGCGGGGGCGACGAGGTCGAGCAGGGCCAGGTTCGTGAAGCGCACGGTGTAGCGGCGCCGGGCGAACATCGACACGATGTACCCGGCCACCAGCAGCCCCACCAGCAGGAACAGCCAAAGCCAGCCGGGGGCCAAGAAAGTCACGTAGGTCTCCTGTGGGCGAGATGGCTCATGTGGCGCTGGCGGAGGACGAACTGCGCGATGTCGAACACCCAGTCCCGGTCGGTACGCAGCACGAGGTGCGCGATGCCGGCGCGGCGCAGCGCCACGCGGGTGCCCTCGCGCTGCAGGGCGGCCGCCTCCGCGTACGCTTGCCGAACCTTGGGTGAAAGATGCACTTCGCGTACTTTCCCGCTCTCGGGGTCGGTGAACGCGACCCGCCCCACGTCGGGCAGCTCCAGCTCGCGCGGGTCGATGACCTCGACCGCCAGCACCTGGTGACGGGCGGCCAGCCGCCTGATGGGGCGCTCCCAGGGGCGTTCGGCATCGGGGTCGAGGCTGGGGCGGGCGTCGAGGAAGTCGGAGACGATCAGCCGCACGCCGCGCCGCCTGCGGCTGGCCGACAGCACGTCGATGCCCTCGGCCAGATCGGGGGCGTCGGGCACGATCCGGCCGCGCGGGGCGTCCATGAGCGAGTGCAGCAGCCCGTAGAGGGCCGGGCGGCCGGTGCGGGCGGGCATGCGGTGCACGTACTCGTCGTGCAGCACCAGCGCGCCGAACCTGTCGCCCAGCCTGCTCGACAGGAACCCGATCGCGCCGACCGCCGCCACGACCAGGTCGCGTTTGTCGGTGTCGGCGGTGCCGAAGTCCATGCTGGGCGACAGGTCGGCCAGCGCCCAGGTCTCCAGCTCGCGGTCGGCGATCAGGTCGCGTACGTGCGGGACGGTCGTGCGCGCGGTGACCGCCCAGTCCATGCGGCGCACGTCGTCCTCGCCGGGCACGTACACGCGGCTGTCGCCGGCCTCGCTGCCCGGCCCCGGCAGCAGCCCCTGGTGGGCGCCGTGCAGCAGCCCGTCCAGCCGCCGGGTGACCGTCAGCTCCAGCCGCCTGAGCGCCTGTTCGGCCGTGTTCACAGGCCGCTCACCGGTTCTGGTTCCAGACGACGAGGGGCGGGGGCACGGCCTGCAGGATCTGTTTGACGACCTGCTCCGGGTCGACGCCGTCGGCCAGGGCGTCGAAGGTGAGCATGAGCCGGTGCGACATCACGTCCACCGCCACGTCGCGTACGTCGTCGGGCAGCATGTAGTCGCGGCCGCGCAGCAGGGCCAGCGCCCGCCCGGCCGAGACCAGGCCCAGCGTGGCGCGGGGGCTGACGCCGATCTCGATGGTGTCGATGAGGTCCGGCAGGCCGTAGTCGGCGGGGCTGCGGGTGGACATGACCAGCCGCACCACGTAGTCGGCGACGAGCTGGTGCACCGAGACCTGCTCGGCCGCCTCCTGCAGGGCCAGCAGCTTGTCGGGGTCGAGCACCCGCTCGGGGACCGGCGGCTTGACGCTCATCCGGTGGAGGATCTCCAGCTCCTCGTGCGCGCTGGGGTGCGGCACCCGTACCCGGAACAGGAACCGGTCGCGCTGCACCTCCGGCAGCGGATAGACGCCCTCGGACTCGATCGGGTTCTGGGTGGCGAGCACGATGAACGGCCTGGGCAGCGGGTGGGTGACGCCGGCGAGGGTGACCTGCCGCTCGGCCATCACCTCCAGCAGCGCGGACTGGACCTTGGCGGGGGCGCGGTTGATCTCGTCGGCCAGCAGGAAGTTGACGAACACGGGGCCGAGCTCGACATCGAACTTCTCGTTGGAGGGGTGGAAGACCCGGGTGCCGATGATGTCGCTCGGCACGAGGTCGGGGGTGAACTGGATCCGGGCGAACGTGCCGCCCACGACAGTGGCCAGGGTGGAGGCGGCGAGGGTCTTGGCGACGCCTGGGACTCCTTCGAGCAGGCAGTGCCCGCGGGCCAGCAGGGCCACGATGAGTCTTTCGACCATGTGGTCCTGGCCGACGATGACACGCCGGACCTCGTCGAGACTTTGACGCAGCAGTGCCGCGTCGTTTCCGCCTGGCAACTCTTCGGCGACGCTCATGACGCCATTCCACCAAACGCGCCGCAAACGTGCACGACGCCACGTCTGTGCTTTCATGGCAAACGTGGCAAGTCCCCTGCAGTACGGCGATCCACCCCGGCTGGGACCCTACGTGGTCCAGGCCCGCCTGCACACTGCCCCGGCCGGCTTCGTGTACCTCGGCCAGGCACCCGACGGGCGCGCGGTGTCCGTCGCCGTGCTCACCCGAGGGGCCGCGCTCGACGCCGCCGCCCGTGACCGGTTCGTGACCGCGGTCAGGGAGGCCAGGGGCGAACGGTCCGGATTCCGCGGCTGGCTCGGACGTTCCGGGCGGTCGCGGAGCGCGGTGCTGGACGACACGCCCGACGTGCTCGCCTTCGACGGCGGGCACGCGCCCTGGGTGGCGGTCCCGTACGTGCCCGGCCGGCCCGGGGCCGAGCGTTTCCTCGATCCCGTCATGGTGGGCGGGACGTTCATCGGCGAGGCGCACGGGCCCGACTTCGTGCCGTACTGGCTGACCGACCGCGCGCCGGCGCTGCCCGGGCCGACGCGGCAGCGCAGGCCGCTCACCGAGACCCGCAAGCGGGTCCTGATGGCCGCGCTGGCGCTGGTGTTGCTGCTGATGCTGGTGACGGCGATCCTGCTGCTGCTGTTGCTGGGCCGGCGCGACAGCGAGCCGCAGCCCCGGCAGCTGCCGCCGACGGTGTTCGTGCCGACGCCGCCGCCGACGCCGGCCAGCCCCGAGCCGCGGCCCTCGCCGTCGACGTCGCCCTCCCCGTCGGAGAGCGGGCAGGTCACGCCCGGTCAGACACCGGGCGACGAGATGGGTGAGGAGTCCCCGCTGTTCCATTAGTTTGAGCCTGACGTAACAGGAGGCTTTAGCTTCCGCGGCATGGAATTCATCGTTCACGACACCCTCACGCCGATGGCCGCCCTGCTGCGCGAGCCGCTCGAACGGCGGCCCGGCACGCTGCGGGACATCCTGGAGCCGACGCGCTCGGAGATCCCGATGCCCGGCGACATCATCGACATCCACCACCAGGGCGGCGGCTTCCGCGTCGACGCCGACGACCCGCGCTACCTGCCCGCCGTCCAGCGCATGATCGACGCCGACGTGCTCGGGCAGGTGCGGCGGGAGCTGGAGCGCGCCTCCGAGCGGCTGCGTGACGCCAAGCAGCGGGAGTCGGTGCAGGTCATGCTCATGTTGGGCAATCCGGACAACAGGCATCTGATGAAGGTGGGCGGCGGCTACTACGGCATGGGCGGCTCGCCCGGCTGGCTCTACCTGCTGGCCTGGCCGTCGGACGAGGTGATCGGCCGGATCGGGCATCTGGCGGTGCACGAGTTCCACCACAACGTCCGTTACACCAACGTCGAGTGGAACCCGATGACCGTGACCGTGGGCGAGCACGTGGTGGCCGAGGGGCTGGCCGAGGCGTTCGTACGGGAGCTGTCGGGGGCCGGGGCCATGGGGCCGTGGTCGTCCATGGTGAGCGGGGAGGCGTACGAGCGGGCGTACGAGCTGATCATGGCGGACTTCTCGCTGGCCGGGATGCAGCACACGTCGAAGTACGTGGTGGGGGACAGCGTGGCACGCATGTTCGGGCAGGAACCGCGCGGCATCGCCGACATGGCGGGGTACGCGGTGGGACTGCACCTGGTCGACCGGGCCCTGGCCGCCACCGGCCTCACGGCCACGGAGGCGACCGTGCTGCCCGCGGCCGAGCTCCTGCGCCGCGCCGCCATCCACCCCTGAACTCGTCGCCCGCCCCCGAAGGACCCCACGGGGCCCCTCGGGGGATGCCGACTCAGCGCGGTGAGACGAAGCCCGACTCGTACGCGGCGATCACGGCCTGGGTCCGGTCCCGGGCGCCCAGCTTGGCCAGCACGTTCCCCACGTGCGTCTTGACCGTCTCCTGGCTGACGACCAGCTCGGCGGCGATCTCGTGGTTGGACAGCCCCTTGGTCATCAGCCGCAGCACATCGCCCTCACGGCCGGTCAGCCGGTCGATCCCGGCCACCCGCCCCGGGCCCGGTCCCCGGGCCCGGGG
>NZ_JBSFTC010000471.1:0-6184 GCF_053590415.1 Nonomuraea sp. NPDC003201 | reverse complement strand
GCGCCTCCCACCAGGGCGAGCAGCAGCCCGCGCGCGCTCGGCCGCCGCCCGGGGTCCTTGCTCAGCGCCGCCGCCACCAGCGGCCGCAGCGACGCTGGCAGCGCGTCGAGGTCGGGCTCGAAGGTGAGCACCCGGTGCATGACCCCCGCGAGGGTCTCCGCCCTGAACGGATCCTGCCCGGTGGCCGCGAACACCATGATCCCGCCCCAGGCGAACACGTCGGCCGCGGCGCCGGCCCGGTCTCCGGAGAAGACCTCCGGCGCCATGTACGTGGGCGTGCCCGCGATGTGGTCGCCGGCCGTGCGCGACATCTCCTCGGTACGGGCGATGCCGAAGTCGATCACGCGCGGCCCGTCGGGTCCGAGCAGGACGTTGTCCGGTTTGAGGTCCCGGTGCACGACCCCGGCCTCGTGGATCGCGGTCAGCGCGGTCGCCACGGCGGTGGCCAGCCGGTGCAGGTCGTCGCCCGCGAACCGCCGCCCGGCGCGCCGCAGGTCCACGCCCTCGACGTATTCGCTCACGATGTACGGCGGAGTGGCGGCCGGGTCGGCGTCGATCACCCTGGCGGTGCAGAACGACGCGACCCTGCGGGCGGCGGCGGCCTCCTTGGCCAGCCGGTCGCGGACCTCCGCGTGCAGCACCTTGAGCGCGTACCGGCCGCCGTCGTCGTCGTAGGCCTCATAGACGACACCCTGGCCGCCGGAGCCGAGCCGCCCGGCCAGCCAGTATTTGCCGATCTTGACCGGATCACCCGGCGCCAGACTCTCCACGTGACTTTTGATGCGGACGGGGCTCGATTGGTTGGCCTCACCTGGGCACGGGCGCCGTGGACCCGCGGACGATCAGCTCGGTGGCCAGCTCCACGTGACGGGAGTCGATCCTCTCTCCGGCCGCCAGCCGCAACGCGGTGCGCAGCGCCATCCCGCCCATCACGCGCAGCGGCTGGCGGACCGTGGTCAGCGGCGGCGAGGCCATCCGGGCGACCTGGGTGTCGTCGTAGCCCACGACGCTGACGTCCTCGGGGATGCGCAGCCCGCGCGCCCGGGCGGCCTCCATGACCCCCAGGGCCAGCTCGTCGCAGCCCGCGAAGATCGCCGTCGGCGCCCGCGGCAGGTCGAGGACGGCCGCGCCGCCCAGCAGCCCGTCGTGGTAGCGGAACTGGCCGGTCCACACGTAGCCGGGGATCACCGGCGCGCCCTCGGCCTCCAGGGCGGCGCGGTAGCCGTGCAGCCGGGCCTGGTTGCAGGCGGCGGTCGCCGGGCCGCCGACGTAGGCGATGCGGCGGTGGCCGAGCGAGAGCAGGTGGCGGGTGGCGGCCAGCCCGCCGGCGAAGTTCGTGGAGCCGACGCTGGTCACGCTGGCGCTCTGCAGGTTGAGCGGGTCGATCAGCACCAGCGGCAGACGAGCCCGCGCCAGCGCGGCCACCTGCTGGGCGGCCAGCTGTTCGCAGGTGACGGCGATCAGCGCCGTGCGGCCGGCGGCGACCAGGTCGCGGACCCAGGCGGTGCTGTGGTCGGCGTCCTTCTTGATGCTGACGACGATCCCGACGCCGATCTCGGCCCCGGCCTGCACCGCGCCCTGGATGATCTCGATGGAGTAGGCGTTCAGGTCGTCGTCGAACTGCAGCTCGACGCTCCCGCACGGCTCGCGCCGCGCCGTGGCCGGGACGTACTCGTGCTCCCGCAGCAGCGACTCCACCAGGGATCGGGTGGCGGGCGCGACGTCGCTGCGGCCGTTGAGCACCTTGGAGACGGTCGCGACCGACACGCCGGCCGAGGCGGCGACGGTGGCCAGGGTGGCGCGCCTGGGGGTGTCCGGCATCGTGCCTCCTCGCCTCGACGGGCGTGCCGCGGCCGGCCCGATCATCGGGGTGTCACAAGGGCGGACCGGAACGCGGGCTCGCGGCGGGCCAGGTGCGCCATGTCCGCATCGTAGAACCGGCCGTCGCCCCGGACCACGTGGTGGACGCCGCCACCGGTCAGCACCTCTTCGTCGGCCACGGCCGCCTCTCCCGATCACCGCCGGGCCCGGACGATGATCTCCGGGGCCCGGCGGTCAGTGTGTCACGCGGCACCGGGACAGGGCATCCGAATAACGGCTCAGCGGCGCGAGCGGAAGGCCACGGCCGTCGTCGAGGTGATCGCCGACACCACCACGGTCATCACCAGCACGGTGTTGAGCGGGCTCTTGCGCCGGGACGGGCCCGCCGAGGCCCGCTGGAAGCGCGTCAGCGGGACGGCCGCCTTCGGCTTGGGCGTCTTCGTGGGGGTGGGCGTCGGCACCGGCACCGGCGCCGCCCAGGGGGCGGACGGGCGCACCCGGCCCGCTCTCCTGCGCGGGCACTCCCCCACCTGGACATCCGCCGTGCACACGCCGTCCCGGTAGACCGTCACGTGCGGCAGCACGACCGCCGGCGGCGCCCAGCGCTTGCGGGGCGGCACCGAGATCGACACCTTGGGCCTGGGTGAACGCCGCGTCCGGACCCGGGGCACCGTCACCGTGGGGCCGACGGTCACGTTCTTCGGGGGTGCCGGCGGCGCCGGGGGACGTACGGTCACCCGCGGCACCGGACGCGGCCACGGCACCCCGTCGGCCGCGGCGGGGCCCGCGACGGTCACGGCGGCCAGGGCGATGGCGAACAGCAGCGGAGCACGTCGGACGCCCACGCTCACACTCCCCCGCCGATGCGGGTGAACTCCTGCAGCGCCCCCTGGAACGCCTCGGGCCCGACGGCCAGCGGCCCGGCGAAGGCGTGGGAGATGTCCCACGTCAGGTAGATGCCGAAGCCCAGCAGCGCGGCCGTCGCCAGCAGCGGCAGCAGCGCCAGCCCTCTCGGCCTGGCCCCCGCCAGGAACGGGAAGATGGTGACCAGGACCCCGGTGAGGATGGTCAGGTGCAGCAGCCCCGCGGGAGGCGTCGCGGCGGCGTCGGCGGTGCGCTGGGCCCGCGCGGTGGAGATCGCGCTGAGCTTCTCCAGCACGGCGCTCTTGGCGTCGTCCTGCTTGTCGCCGGTCACCTGCAGGTCGGTGACGCGGCCGCGCAGCTCGTCCATCCTGGCGGCGCCGACCGGGTCCATCCGGCCCTCGCCCATGAGCGGCCACTCGTCCCTGACCACGAACGTGACGTAGTCGCGCAGCGCCCTGCGCACGTCCTGCGGCGCGGTGCCCGGCAGGGCGTCGGCCGCCCAGTAGGCGTCGACGGCCGCCTGGCTCTCGGTGTGGGTGTTGAGGCGGGCGGCGTCGGCCGTGGTCCAGGGAACGATGATCGCGATGGCGAAGACCAGCAGGAACATGGCCGACAGCATCGCTCCCGCGTGCGCGACCGACGGCCCACCGGGGTCGCGGTCCTCTTCGGCTCGTTTGACCTTCCTGAAGATCAGCGCGGTGAGCGCCACCGCGCCCACCGCCGCCACGACTGAGAGCGTGTACGCCACCATGAAGAATCTCCCGAAACTCATCGGATACGCAACGTCACATTACTATCACACAGTGCAATGATGGCGCGAAGCACAGATCGGTAAAGGCCCGGGCAACCACGGGCCCCGCGGCGGCATCCGGCGCGGGTCGATGAACGGGATCGGGGCGGCCACCTGTGGCTACGCTCGTGACCGCCCCGCCGGGCCTCCCGTGTGGCGATGGTGACACGGGTCCGGGAGACGTGCCCTCCTGCGCGGCGAGGACCGTGACCGTCCTGCGCGAACCGTCGGCAGCCCTCGCCCGCACCCCTCCCGATGGGGCCCGCCTCACATGATCCGCCGCCCCGGGGGCCCCGCGCTTCAGGGAGCGCCCCGGGGATTTCCCCTGGAGTACGGGCCTCCGAGCCCGCGCGGCAGATCCGGCCGCCCGTACTACGGCGGCGGGGACCCGGACCGGCCCCGGCGACCTGGGGATAACCCCTGGTTTTCGCGCGACCTCTGGACAAGGGGACAGGCAAGTCTTACTTGAGCCGCCCGCTTTGCCGCGCAACGTTGGATTTCCCAGCGTGCGGAGGCCGGTATGACGTTCGTCGGACGGGATCAGGAGCTCCGATGCCTGGCCGCGGAGTTCGAGCGCGCCCGCGCCGGACTGCCCAGGCTCGTCGTGGTCGAGGGGCCGGCGGGGATCGGGAAGACGACGCTGGTCCAG
Organism: Nonomuraea sp. NPDC003201; assembly: GCF_053590415.1. NCBI lineage: Bacteria > Bacillati > Actinomycetota > Actinomycetes > Streptosporangiales > Streptosporangiaceae > Nonomuraea > Nonomuraea sp. NPDC003201. Next base: position 2,060 of record NZ_JBSFTC010000471.1, on the reverse strand, counting down.
CGGTTCCTGGAGACGTGCGGGACGGGCAACGTGCTGTTCACCGACGGGGACGAGGGTGAGGCGCTGCTGCCGTACGGGACGCTGACCAGGCTGTTCGGCGGGCTCCCCGCGCAGATCGAGGCGCCGGCCGCGGCCGAGCCGCCCGATCCGCTCGCGGTCGGGGCGGCGCTGCTGCCGGAGCTGAGCGAGCGGCAGGCGAGCGAGCCGCTCTGCCTGGTCGTGGACGACGTGCACTGGGCGGACGCGCCGACGTTGCGGGCGCTGACGTTCTGCCTGCGCAGGCTGCGCGTGGACCGGGTCATGGCGGTGCTCCTGCTGCGCGAGGCCGCCACGCTGCCGGGCCCCGAGGGGCTGCGGCGGCTCATCGCCGCCGACACCACCCACCGGCTGCGGCTGCGCGGACTGCGGGAGCCGGAGGTGACCGCGCTGGTCGGCGGGCGGGTGTCGCAGCGGGCCGTGGCCAGGCTGGTCGCCCACACCGAGGGCGTGCCGCTGTACCTGCGGGCGCTGCTGGAGGAGGTGCCCCTGGAGGCGCTGGACGACCTGGCGCAGCCGCTGCCGGCGCCCAGGTCGTACACGATGCTGGTGCTGGCCAAGGTCGCCAGGTGCGCGCCGCCGGTGCGCGAGCTGGTCGGCGCGGTCAGCGTGCTGGGCATGTCGTGCCCGCTGCACCTGGCGGCGCGGGTGGCCGGGGTGGCTGAGCCGCTGCAGGCGCTCGAACAGGCCGTGCGCGAGGGTGTGCTGCTGGAACGGTCCTCTTCGCGCGGGCCCGTGGCGGCGTTCGCGCATCCGCTGATCCGCGCGGCCGTCTACCGCGACCTCGGCCCGGCGCAGCGCTCGGCCCTGCACGCGCGGGCGGCGCTGGTGGCGGAGGGCGAGCAGGCGCGGCTGCGGCACCGCATCGAGGCGGTGGCGGGCCCGAGCCCGGAGCTGGCCGCCGAGCTGGCGGAGCTGGGCCGGGCGCAGGTACGGCTCGGCGCGTTCGGCGGCGCGGCCGAGCACCTGAAGGCGGCGGCGGAGCTGTCGGGCGACCCCGCGCCGCTGGCCGCCGAGGCGGTGGAGGCGCTGCTGCTGGACGGACGGGTCGACGAGGCGGCCGGGCTGACCGCGAGCCTGCCCGAGGACGCGCACCCGGCGGTGCGCGGCTACGCGCTCGGCCACCTGGCCATGGTGCGCGGCCAGGTCGAGGAGGCGCGGGCGCAGCTCATCACGGCCTGGGAGCAGGCCGGGCCGCCCGAGTCGGGCCTGGCGGCGCGGGCGGCGCAGCAGCTCGCCATGCTCTGCCTGGTCAAGGCCGAGGGCGGGCAGGCCGCCCGCTGGGCCGAACGCGCCCGCGACTCCCCCGGCTACCGCCTCAGCATCGACTACAACCGCTTCACCCAGCTCACCGGCCTGGCCGTCTCCGGCGAGATCGACGCGGCGCTGGCCGCGACCGCCGACCTGCCGCCGCCCGCGTCGGCGACGATCGCCGACCTGGACGCGCTGCTCGGCCGCGGGCTGCTGCGCACCTGCTCGGACGACCTGGCGGGCGGGCTGGCCGACCTGTCGGGGGTGGTGGCGGCGTGCGGGGAGCGTTCGGTGCCGTTCCGCATGCTGGCCATGGCCATGCTGGGGCAGGTCGAGTACCGCTCCGGCCGCTGGGACGACGCCGCCCTGCACACCGAGACCGCGGCGTCCGTGGCCGACGACGCCGACCAGCGGTGGCTCTCGCCCATCTGCCACGGGCTGGCCGCCCTCGTCCCGGCCTCGCGCGGCGACTGGCCGCTCGCGGAGTCCCACGTCCGGGCGGCCGTCGCCGGGGCGGACTCGGTGGCGGCGCTCGCGCACGGATGCGGCGCCGCCGCGCACCTGGCCGCCGCCAGGGGCGACCACGCCGCGACGGTGACGGCGCTGGAGGCGCTGCGGGCGGTGGAGGTGCACGACATCGTGTACGAGCCCGGCGTCGTACAGTGGCTCGACCTGTTCATCGACGCCCTGGTGGGGCTCGGCGAACTGGACCGGGCCGAGACCTGCCTGGTCGCGGTCGAACGCCTGCCGCGCCGCCCCGCCAGCCGCTCGAC
>NZ_JBSFTC010000470.1:0-6185 GCF_053590415.1 Nonomuraea sp. NPDC003201 | reverse complement strand
CTCGTCGCGTACGGCGGGCGGGCCGCACGCGACCGAGCCCACAGCCGCCGCCCAGGCGAAAGGTGCAGGTGGTGATCGGTGAGCCCCGGCAGCAGCACACCACCAGAGCCATCGATCACTTCCTCACCCGGCCGTATCCCGAGTGCGCCGATCTCCTCGATGCGCCCGGCCGACAGCTGACCGGCCTCTACAGCGGCCGGCGCATCGTGCAACTCCCCGACTTCGACGCCGCAACCTGGGTGCGGCTGGCCCGCGAACAGCACGTCACCCACGCCATGGTCGTCCCGACCATACTGGCCCGCATCGTCGAGGTGCTGCGTGCCGACGGTGGCGGCCTGCCGTCGATGCGCCACGTGTCCTACGGCGGCGGCCGCATGCCCCGCCCCGTCATCGAGCGGGCCCTCGACCTTCTGCCGCACGTGGACTTCGTCAACGGCTACGGCCTGACCGAGACCACCTCCTCCATCGCCGTCCTCACCCCTCAGGACCATCGGGACGCCGTCACCTCCGGCGACTCGCGCGTCCGCCGCCGCCTCGACTCGGTCGGCCGCCCGCTGCCCGCCGTCGAGATCGCCGTACGCAACGCCGACGGCGCCCCGGTCCCTGCGGGAACACGCGGCGAGCTGTGGGTGCGCGGCCCGCAGGTCTCCGGCGAGTACGCCCACGCCTCCCACCTGGAGGATGGCGGTTGGTTCCGCACCCGCGACGGCGGCCGGATCGACGAGGACGGCTACCTCTACGTCGAGGGCCGCCTCGACGACGTCATCGTGCGCGGCGGTGAGAACCTGTCTCCGGGCCTTCGTATCCTCATGCCAACGGGGTGAGCCGATGAGCGGATGGCAAGCCGGTGACGACGTCGAGGGTGCCCGTACACCATCCGCTCCCGCGTATGACCATCGGGCCGCCCGGTGCTCGCCACCGGGCGACCCGATCGGAGTGGGTGGAGAAGCTGGGCAGGTCAGTCGTGTTGCGGGTGGCTGCTGACCAGCGTGGTGAGCGACCTCGGTGCGAGAGTGACCGAAGTGTTGCGCCCGCGCTTGGAGACGAGAGCCTGGTTCCGCTCCAGGTTGTGAGTGGAGTCGGTCAGGTAGGCAGCGGGGCGCTTCAGGTCGACGGTGGTGGTCACGGACTCGTGGGAGGTGTTGAGGATCTCGACCACTTCGGTGCCGTCGGTGTTGCGGTACGCGGAGACCTTGAGCCCGTCGCCGGTGCTGTTCACACCGAGGCGTACGGCGTCCGGCCGGATGAAGCGGCTGTAGGCGGCGAAGGCGTAGAGCCTGGATGAGACGCGGTAAGTGCCGTTGGCGTCGTCGATCTGGATCAGCGCGGCGGTCTTGCCGCGCGAGCCGCCGAGCCAGTAGACGAACCCGGTGCTGCCGGAGAGGGCGAGGGTGTTGTGGATGCGTTCGGCGATGTTGATGCCGTCGGTGACCTTGCCGCTGTCCCAGGCTTCGTTCCAGCCGTCCGCGACGCTTGACGGAGCCCACTCCGACATCCAGGTGCGCTTGGACGTGGGCAGCGGGAAGTCGGCTCCGCTGGCGTAGCCGTGGCCGGACATGACGTCCAGGTGTTCACGTGCCTCGGGGTCGTTCTCGATGGCCTGGGCGTACGCCTCGGAGCTCTTCCAGCCGATCGACTCGCAGCAGACCACGTTAAGGCCGGCCTGGTCGGCGTAGGGGCCGAAGACCTTGACGAACTCGGCCGCCTGGGCCGGCGTGAAGCGCATCGAGGCGTATTCGGTGGTCCAGTCCGGTTCGTTCAGGAAGGCGATGTCGGAGATCCTGATGCCTTCCTGCTGGTAGAACTTCGCGTACTGCACGAGGTAGCGGGCGTAGGCCGCGCGCCAGTCGCCACTGGCACAGGTCGTGCCCTGCAGGCCGCACAGGTTGCCGCCGTTGACGTCGGTCCCGTTGGTCTTCATGTAGCCGGGGGCGCTCCAGGCGTCGGCGTAGAACCGCTTGACCCCGCGCCGCTGGGCCTCCTTGGAGAACCACACCTGCCCGCTGTCCCAGCCGTCCCAGGTGTACTTCGGCGGGGCGTCCGGGCCGCCCGGGTCCGCCGGCTGGATGGACAGCATGGAGTCGTAGACGTTCGTGGCCGAGGAGCCGATGCCGAGGCGCAGGATGCTGGGCGCGGCGCCCTTGCGGCGATCCAGAAGGAGGTCGAGCACCTCTTTCTGCTTGTCCGCCGGCAGGTTGTGCACGAGAGTCGCGCGCTGGAACGCGGTGGAGTAGCCGAATCCGTCGATGGTCTGATGCGTCTGGGTTCGCTGGATGTCGATATCCGGTTGAGGGGCCGCGCCGGCGCCGGCAGCCGGCCCGGCCAGGGTGATGGCGGGCGTGAGAGCCGCCACGAATGCGAGGGATCGAAGCACCCTGCTTCTCCTTAGATCTGTCCGGGGGGTGGTCGAAGTCGAGAGGAGCGACAAGTGACAACGGGTGGCGTCGCAGTGTTCGGCCAAGGAGGGAGCGATCATGGCGCCGCATAGAAGTGATCGATCACTTTGCTCGCTGCTGTAGATTAGTGATCGATCACTTCTGCGTCAATGGCTTGTTGGCGGGGACCGGTTAGGCTGTGAAGCGCAGCGCGAGGAGAGGGGTCCCTTGGACGAGGCTGAGACGCCGCGCCTCACGATCCATGAGGTGGCCCGGCGTGCGGGTGTTTCGCATCAGACGGTTTCTCGGTATTTCCGCCACAACGAGAGCTTGAAACCGGCCACCCGCGCGAAGATCGATCTGGTCGTTCAGGAGTTCAACTACCGGCCGAACCTGGTGGCGCGTTCCATGCGCACCCGGCGTACGAACCGGTTGGCGATCACCCTGCCCGCCTCCACCTACCTGTGGCCGGCGCGCGTGCTCCGCGCCGCCTCCTCCGCCGCGCACGACGAGGGCTTCCAGTTGGAGGTCGTCAGCGTCGAGGGCGATCCGCGCGCCAGGGCGGAGCGGATCTTGGAGCTGGCCGGGTCGGGGCAGGTCGAGGGCATTTTGTCGCTGACACCTCTGGAGATCGACCCCGCTGCCTCGCCGGTTCCCATCGTCGTCACGGGCGACTACGACGACATGCTGCGCGGGGTCAACGAACTCGCGGACGCCTCCCCGGTCCAGGAGATCGTCGAATGTCTCGCCTCGCTCGGTCACCGGGTCTTCTTCCACATCGCGGGCGCGCAGAGCTGGCCGTCGGCCCGTAACCGCAAGCTGGTCTACGAGCAGACGATCGAGCGCCTCGGGCTCACCTCGTACGGCGTCGCCCTCGGCGACTGGAGCCCTCAATCCGGCTACGACTCCGTACGAGGGCTGCCGGACGGGTGCGGCGTGACGGCCATTGTCGCCGTGAACGACCACGTGGCCATGGGTGCCGTACGGGGAGCGCTCTCGCGCGGCTGGCAGGTTCCCGGCGAGGTCAGCGTGTTCGGCTGGGACGACGAGGAGCTGGGACGTTTCGCCACTCCCGCGCTGTCCACGGTGGCCGTGGACAGGGAGGTGCAGGGGCGGGAGGCCATGGCCAGGCTCATCGCGAAGGTACGCGGCGAGCCGGCGCCCGAGCCTCCTGTACGGTCGATCAACCGGGTCATCGTTCGTGAGACGGTCGGCCCGCCACCGCCCGCCTGAGAGTATTGAGCCGGGCAGCACCGATGTGCTAACTCTATGGCGCCATGAGTCCTTTCAGCCGAGAGCTCTGGCGATGAACGGATCATGGCCGGCCGATCCGCCGGCGATCATGATCGACGATGAGGTCCGGCATCAGACGATCGACGGGTTCGGCGTCTCCACGGCCTTCCGGCGCAATGAATTGATCAGGGCTCTGCCGCGGGACAAGCAGCGCGAGATCCTCGACTTGTGGTTCAGCCGGGAGAAGGGGGCCGGGCTTACCATCCTGCGCCTGGGCATCGGCTCGGCGCCGGCCGGCAGTCCGTACGACGACATGGTGTCGATCCAGCCGGAAGACCCCGGCGGCCCGGACGCCCCACCCAGGTACGTCTGGGACGGCGACGACAACAGCCAGGTCTGGATGGCCAAGGCCGCCCAGGAGTACGGCGTCGAGCGCTTCTTCGCGGTTCCCTGGAGCGCGCCCGGCTATATGAAGGACAACGGCGAGGAGAAGAACGGCGGCAGGCTGAAGCCCGAATGGCAGCGTGCCTATGCCGACTACCTGGTGCAATACACGAGGTTCTACCAGCGAGAAGGCGTCCTGATCACTGACCTGGGCTTCACGAACGAGCCCGACTGGACCGCCAAGCACGCCTCCATGCGCTTCAACCCGCAGGAGGCCGTCGAGTTCGTCAAGGTGCTCGGCCCCGTCGCCTCGGGCGTGCGGGTGGTGTGCTGCGAGTCGCTCGGCTGGACCGAGGCCATGGCGTACACGACCGCCATCGAGGCCGACCCCGAGGCTCGCCGCTGGGTGCAGGTCTACACCGGACACGGCTACGCCACCCCCGTGGACTCCCCGCTGCCGACGGAACGGCCGACGTGGATGTCGGAGTGGCATCCCAACGGCACCAGCTGGAACGAGAACTGGTACGACGGCAGCGGCTCCGACGGCTTCACGATCGCCCTGGCCGTGCACGACGCGCTCACCCTCGGCAACGTCTCGGCCTACCTGTACTGGCTGGGGGCTTCGAAGGGGAGCACCAGGGCACTGCTGCGGATCGACGAGGCGGAAGGGGTGTACCGCGTCTCGAAGCGGCTGTGGGCGGTGGCCGCGTTCAGCAGGTTCATCAGGCCGGGCGCGGTCAGGATCGGGGCCAGGGCCGCGGCGCCCTCGCTGAGGTTATGCGCGTTCCGCAACCCCGACGGTTCCCGCGTCGTCGAGGTGCTCAACACCGGCCTGGCCCCCGTCACTTGGGCGGGCGTGAGCGAGACGGCCGAGGTCTACCTGACCGACGCGACCGCCTCGCTCGACTCCCTTCCCGTCTCGGACGGGGCGGTGACGTTCCCGTCACGCGCCCTGACGACGATCGTCCTGCGCTGAGCCCCGAGCTGCCAGGCGCGCGATGCGGCGCGACCTGGCAGCTCGGTTCGGCCCTGCTGCCGGATCAGGACGCGGGCAGCGGCGTCCAGGTACGCAGCCGCCCGCACATACCGAAGGCGCGAGGACCGGGTCTGGGCGTGGTACGGACGACGGCGGCCTGCCCGAGGTGGGCGGGATCGCCGCCCGCGATGGCCGCGAGCTGCAGGCGGGTGCGCTCGGTCTCGGCGGCGACGGTCTTGTCCCATAGTTCCTTCCAGGACGCGGCCCGAGGCCGGACGATCGCCGCCGCGAGCCGATGGAAGTCCGCCAGCGCCTGCCCGCCACGCTCCTCGACGTCCTCCAGGAGCTGCCGGAACCCGTCGATCGCCAGGTCCCGCCGGGCCCGCGCGGCCTCCGCCCGCGCGTCCTCGGACCCCTGCGCCGGCAGCGTGGCGGCGGCGAGGTAGGCGTCACGGTCGCGCAGGACGTCGGCGGGGAAGGTGAGGACGGCGTCGCCGGCCTCGGGCAGCCCCGCGTTCTGCATGATCACGATCAGCCGCAGATCCTCCTCGTTGACCAGGCGGTGGATCGTGCCGGGGGAGAACCACAGCACCGTGCCCGCTTCGAGCCGGTCCCGGGCGAAGCCCGCGGCGCTGAGGGTGTGCACCTCCCCGCGGCCCCCGGTCACGACGTAGGCCTCGGTCGAGACGGTGTGCAGGTGCGGGGTGCCGCCATGGACGCCGTCGGCGCATTCCCAGTCGTAGACGGCCAGGTCGCTGATCGAGGTGCCGCCGGGGAAGAGCGGCGTCATAGGGCGAACTCCGCGCCGAGGTCGTCGAGCTCCGCGCGCTCGCAGACGCGGTCGATGAAGACGTAGCGGTGCGTCAGTTCGAGAGTGTCGCCGTCGGCCAGCGCGATCTCCTCGTCGAAGGAGGGGGAGGGGCTGATCACCGCGAACGCCTCTGTGCGGACGAACCACTTGATCGGCACCGACGCGCTGGAGTGACCGGCGACGGCCAGCACGGTGCCGCCGCCGTTGAGCGAGTGGTAGAAGGGGTTCGTCTCGTCGAGCTCGGCCCGGGTGACGGGACGGCCCGTGATGGCCGACTGGTACATGGCCGTGATCAGCTCCATGACGCGCCGGCCGTCGGCGCCGCTGGCCGGGGGCCGTTCCCCGGCTGACATGGCGGTCAGCAGGGCGGCGAGCTGGGCGCGGTGGGAGCTGCCGGTGTTCTCGG
>NZ_JBSFTC010000469.1:0-6197 GCF_053590415.1 Nonomuraea sp. NPDC003201 | reverse complement strand
CGGCGCGCCGGCACCTCTCAGGCGCGCAGCCTCTCCAGGCGGAGCGTGTCGCGCAGCAGCGGGCGTGCCGCCAGGGCAACGAGCACCGCGGCGAGAACCCCGATGCCCGCCATGGCCACGGCCCTGCCGGCCGCCCAGCCGAGCCACCCCACCTGGTAGTGGTCGGCGAGGGGCACGATCACCGCCAAGGTTCCCGCGACCGCCGCCACGACGCAGATCGGCAGCGCGGCGATGACCGCCTGCCGTACGAGGACCCCGCCCAGCGCCCGCTCCGGCACCCCGGAGGCGGCCGGCGCGGCGAACGAGCGGTGGTGATCGAGCAGCTCCTCGGCCTGGTGCACCACGAGGGCGGCCGCCGACGTCACCAGGGCCACCAGGAGCGCGGCGTCGACGCCGGCGGGGGACGGGGGCCGCGCCATCACGGGCGCGGCCGTCTCCGTCGACGCGGGTGTCACCGCCTGACGCGTTACGTCACCTTCCGGTCATCACCGGAAACCTCCGCGTAACCCTTGACATGTCCGCACGCCTCCCAGCACGCTTGTCATGAAATGGAAAGACTTTTCACTGTGTGAAAAGACTGGAAGGCGGCTACACCCCCATGAGCCATGAACAGGCGTTCGCCGAGCATGCCCCCGCCCCCGACGACCAGGCCGCGGCCGCGCGGGCTTCCGATGCGAGGCTGAGAGCGGGGGCGCAAGTGGTCCTCGTCGCGCTCGCGTTCTACGTCGCCGTCGAATCCCTGGGGCTCGGCCTGTGGACCTCGTTCGGTCCCGGGCCGGGGTTCTTCCCGTTCGTGCTGGCCATCGCGCTCGGGCTGCTCGCGCTGGCCTGGGCCGCCCAGACGAGGCGGGCCCGTGCGGATGAGGACGGCCCGGCCGAGCGCACCGACGTGGGCCACGCCGCCGCCGTGCTCGGCAGCCTGGTGGTGCTCGCGGCCGTCATGGACCTGGCCGGCTACCAGATCAGCGTGTTCGTGTTCCTCATGTTCCACCTCAAGTGGCGCGCGGGCCGGAGCTGGGCGCTGTCGCTCGTGCTCTCCCTCGCCGGCAGCGTGGGTATCTACCACGGCTTCGACCAGGGGCTGATGGTGCAGCTGCCGCCGTCGGCGATCCCGCTCCTGGCCGGCTGGGGCCTGTGATGGACGTCCTGGCCGACCTGCTCGGCGGGCTCGCCACGGCCCTGTCGCCGCAGAACCTCCTGTACGCGTTCATCGGCTGCCTGCTCGGCACCCTGATCGGGGTCCTGCCGGGCATCGGGCCCGTCGCCGGGGTGGCGCTGCTCATCCCGCTCACCCTCAACCTGGACCCGACCAGCGCCATCATCATGCTGGCCGCCATCTTCTACGGCACCCAGTACGGCGGCACCATCACCAGCGTCCTGCTCAACACCCCGGGCGAGGCCGCCTCCGCGATCACCACGATCGACGGCTACGCCATGACCAAGCAGGGCCGCGCGGGGGTGGCGCTCACCATCGCGGCGCTCGGCTCGTTCGTCGGCGGCACCGTCGCCACCGTCGGGCTCGTCGTCGCCGCCAAGCCGCTCGGCGACCTGGGCCTGCGGATCGGGCCGCCGGAGTTCTTCGCGCTCATGGTGCTCGGCATCTCCCTGCTCGTCGCGCTCGCCGGCCGCTCGATGACCAAGGCGCTCATCTCCGGCGTGCTCGGCCTGCTGATCTCGATGGTCGGCATCGACCCGGTGGCCGGGGCGCCGAGGTTCACCTTCGGCAGCGAACGCCTGCTCGACGGCATCAGCTTCGTCGCCGTCATCATCGGGCTCTTCGGCCTGTCGGAGATCCTCGTGGCGGCCAGGGGCGGTACCGCCCAGGCGGTGGCCCCAGGGCTGCGGGCGCTCCTGCCGGGCCGTGCCGACCTGCGGCGCAGCGTTCCGGCGATCGCCAGGGGCACTGGCATCGGGTTCGCGCTCGGGCTCGTCCCCGGGATGACCGGCTCGGTCTCCTCGCTGCTCGCCTACGGCGCGGAGCGCAGGTTCAGCAGGCACCGCGCCGAGCTGGGGTCGGGCGCGGTGGAGGGCGTCGCGGGGCCGGAGACGGCCAACAACGCGCACGCGAACGGCGCGCTCGTGCCCCTGTTCACCCTCGGCATCCCGGCCTCACCGACGATCGCCGTGCTCATGGGCGCGTTCCTGCAGCAGGGGCTGACGCCGGGGCCGACCCTGTTCGCCGAGCACGCCGACGTCGCCTGGGGGATCATCGCCAGCCTGTTCGTCGGCAACGTCATCCTGCTGGTGCTCAACGTGCCGCTGGTGCGGGTGTGGACGTCGATCCTGCGCATCCCGTACCCGGTGCTGACCGCGCTGATCCTCACGTTCATGGTCGTGGGCGCGTACACGATCAACTTCTCCGTCTTCGACGTGTTCGTCATGGTCGCCTTCGGGCTGCTCGGCCTCGTGCTGCGCCGCCTGGACATCCCCCTGGCGCCCCTGGTGCTCACCCTCGTGCTCGGGCCCCTCATGGAGCGTTCCCTGCGCGAGTCGCTGGAGCTGTCGCAAGGCGACCTCACCGTCTTCCTGACCCGTCCGATCTGCGTCGTCCTGCTGGTGATCGCGCTCGCCATCGCCCTGAGCCCGCTGCTGAGCCGGCTGCTGGGGCTGCGCAAACCCGCCGTCCTGGCCGAGGACCCCGAGGCCTGAGGCCAACACCCCCCATAAGGAGTCATCGTGAAAGTCAAGATCGCAGCTACGGCCATGGCCGTGGCGACGGCGCTCGCCGCGTGCGGCGCCCAGCAGTCCGGCGGCGCCGCGGGCGCCTGGCCGCGCAAGGGGAAGCCGGTCACGCTGATCGTCTCGTTCGCGCCCGGGGCGGCCGTCGACGCGGCGGCCCGCGTGGTCGCACCCGTCCTGGAGAAGGAGCTGGGTACGAACGTCGAAGTGCTCAACAAGCCGGGCGCCGGGGGACAGATCGGCTACACTGCGCTCACCAAGGCCAAGCCCGACGGCTACACCATCGGCGCCACCGGCTCGCCGTCCGTCGTCGTCTCGCCCCTCGACCCGAGCCGGGGCGCCACCTACACCCGGCAGAGCTTCCTGCCGCTGGGCATGCAGGTGCTCGACCCGATGCTGGTCGGGGTCGCGCCCGGCAGCCCGTACAAGGATCTGAAAGCCCTGATCGAGGCGGTCAAGGCCAAGCCGAAGAGCGTCACCGCGACCACGACCGGGGTGCAGACCGGCGAGCACTTCGCCCTGGCCGACATCCAGCAGAAGACCGGGGCGGAGTTCGCGCCCGTGCACTTCTCGGAGGGTGCGTCGTCGGCCATCGCCGCCTTCCTCGGCAAGCACGTCGAGGCGTACGTCGGCAACGTCAGCGACGTCAAGGACCTCGTCGCCCAGGGCAAGATCCAGGTGCTCGGCGTCATGTCGGCCGAGCGGAGCCCGTTCCTGCCGGACGCGCCCACCTTCGCCGAGCAGGGCTTCCAGGTCGAGGGGGCAACCGCCCGCGGCTACTCGGCGCCCGCCGGGCTGCCGGACGAGGTCCGCGTCAAGCTCGAAAGCGCCCTGAAGAAGGCGATCGAGGACCCGGCGGTCGTCGCCAAGATGAAGGACCTCGGCCTGGCCACCGCGTACAAGTCCGGCCAGGACTACAGCACGTACTGGGCCGACCAGGAGACCACGGTCAAGCAGGCCCTCCCCCTCGTCCGCAACACCAAGAGCTGAAAGGCGCCTTCAATGAGCGAGACCTCCCAGGACGCGCTGGCCCGGCTGGCCGCCCTGCCCACCGCCAACATCGGCGACGCCATGGACCGCCTCGGCGTCCTCGACTCCCGGATCCGCCCCATCTGGCCGGGCGCCCGCGTGGCCGGGCGCGCCTTCACCATCTGGACCCGATCGGGTGACAACGCGCTCATCCACCAGGCGCTCGACGTCGTCGAACCCGGCGACGTCATCGTGGTCAACGGCGGCGGCGACGAGTCCCGGGCGCTGATCGGCGAGCTGATCGGGCAGCGCGCCAAGAACAAGGGTGTGGCCGGGTTCGTCATCGACGGGGCCGTCAGGGACGCCGACGGGCTCGGGGAGATGGGGATGCCCGTCTTCGCCCGCGCGGTGACGCCCGCGGGGCCGTACAAGAACGGGCCCGGCCACCTCGGCCGCACCGTCGCGGTCGGCGGCGTCGCCGTCGCGCCGGGCGACCTGATCCTCGGTGACGCCGACGGCGTGGTCGTCGTCCCGCTCGCCGAGGCCGAGCGGGTCGCGCAGGCGGCCGAGGCCGTCTTCGTGACCGAGGAGGGCAAACGGGCTGCCATCCTTGAATCCGCGTGACGACAGGTTCATCCGCGTGCGAGAAAGGGTTCCGCCGATGACCGCCGGACAGCCGCAGCCGTCCATGCGCTCGGTCGAGCGCGCGTTCGACGTGATCGAGGTGCTGGAGCGCAGCGACAAGCCGCTGCGGCTGTCGGAGGTGGCGCGGCGGGCCGGGCTGTCCCCGGCCACGACGCTGCGCCTGCTCGGGGTGCTGCAGCGGCGCGGGTTCGTGGTCGCCGGGCAGCAGGCCTACCACCTCGGCCCGGCCGCCCTCGCCATCGCCCACGGCTTCCTCGTCACCGACGGCCTCAGCCGCGCGGCCACCCCCGTGCTCCAGGAGCTGGCCGCCACCACCGGCCTGACCACGACGCTGCACATCAGGTCGGGCCTGGAACGCATCGTCATCGCCCGCGTCGACGGCGCCGACCCGCTGCGCTACCAGCTCCCCATCGGCCGCCGGCTGCCGCTGCACCTGGGCGCGGGCAAGGTGCTCGCGGCGGCCATGCCGGACGACGAGCTCGACGCCCTGATGGCCGCGGTCCGCGACCTGGGCACCGCGGGCGGCAAGCCGGTCAGCGAGGCCGACCTGCGGGCCGAGCTGGAGCAGATCAGGGAACGCGGCTACCACTTCTCCATGAACGAACGCGTGCTCGGGAGCTCGGGCATCAGCGCGCCCGTGCCGGCCCCGGACGGCCACTCCATGGCGTCGGTGGGCATCTCCGGCCCCGCCGAGCGCCACCCCGAGAGCGAGATGCTCGGCTGGGTGCCCGAGCTGCGCCGCGCCGCCGCCGCGCTCGGCCGGGCGCGCGACCTTTAGCCATGGTTCACATATAAGAGGACTGAAGAGATTGATCATGCGTTGCGCCGTCATCGGACTGGGCGAGGCGGGCGGCGTCTATGCCGCCGCGCTCGCCGCCGCCGGGCACGAAGTGCTCGGGTACGACCCCGGCGACACCCCCACCCCCGAAGGCGTCACCAGGACGGCGACCCTGCGGGAGGCCGTCGAGCAGGCCGCGTACGTGCTCGTCCTGACCGGGGCCGCCGCGGCTCCCTCCGTGGCCGAGCAGTGCCTGCCCCACCTGGCGCGGGGCGCCTGCTACGCCGACTTCACCTCGGCCTCCCCGGAGGTCATGGAGCGGCTCGGCCGGATGGTCGGCGAGCGCGCCGACTTCGCCGACGTGGCGATCCTGGGCCCGGTGCCGTTGCACGGGCACCTGGTCCCGCTGCTGGCCAGCGGGCCGGGGGCGGGCGCGATCGCCCGGCTCGTCCGCCCGCTCGGCGGCCCGCGCGAGGTCTCCGTGGAGGTCCTCGACGGGCCTCCCGGGGCGGCCATGGGCCGCAAGCTGCTGCGCAGCGTGTTCATGAAGGGGCTGGCCTCCGTGGTCTGCGAGGCGGTCGCGGCGGGGCGGGCGGCCGGGGACGAGGACTGGATCAGGGCCGAGATCGCCAAGCAGCTCGCGGGTGACGGCCAGGCCGTCATCGACCGGTTCCTGACGGGCACTCGTACGCATGCCGTACGGCGGGCCATGGAGATGCGCGACACCGGCGCCTACCTGGACGTCCTCGGCGTGCCCGCCGAGATGACCCGCGCGGCCGAGCAGACCCTCCGCCGCCTGTCCACCGGCTGACGCGGCTTTTTGTCGGTGGGCGTTTTTTGTCGGTGCGCGATGACATGATCCGGCCATGACGACCTTCACGCCACCGCCCGACACCGCGGCCTGGCGGCACCTCGACGCGCGCACCGGCTTCGAGGTGGTCTACTTCCGGCCGCTGCCGGACGGGCACCGCGTCGAGGGGTGCACGACCGCGGTCGAGGAGGGCTTCACCTGGGTCGTCGACTACGTCATCGAGCTCGACGCGAGCTGGCCCTCGCGCGAATGGGACGACGGCCTGCTGGACGAGACCGCGACGACCCTGGCCGAGGTGGCGGGCGGCGCGGGCAC
>NZ_JBSFTC010000468.1:0-6218 GCF_053590415.1 Nonomuraea sp. NPDC003201 | reverse complement strand
ATCGAACGCAGACGCGGGACCGGATCCTGCAGGCCGTCTCCCGGCTGTCCAGGGTGCCCGGTATCGACGCGATCTCGATGACGGACGTGCCAGCAACTGTCGGCGCGCGCCCCCGGTGACGACGTGCCGCGCCCGGCCGTCTCGATCCAGGCGGGGGTCACCGTCAACGTGGCGGCGGGGATGCGGCTCTCACAGCTGTTCAAGCAGCTGTCGCAGCTCACCGGCAGGCCGGTGGCGGCGTTCGAGCGGGCCGCCAAGGACGGTACGGCGCTCGGCCTGCCGTCCTATGCCGGGCGGAAGCTCGAAGGGTTCGCCTTCCCCGGCACCTACGAGTTCTCCCCCGCCGCGAGCCCGGCCGAGATCCTGCGGCCGATGGTGGCCCGGTTCGAGGCCGCCGCCGAGGCCGCCGACCTGGTCGACGGCGCCAGGCGGGCCGGCAGGACGCCGCTGGAGATCGTGACCATCGCCAGCATCGTCCAGGCCGAGGCGGGCAGGGACGAGGACATGCCCAAGATCGCCCGGGTCATCCACAACCGGCTGGACCGGAAAATGCTCCTGCAGGTCGACAGCACGGTCCTGTACGGCCTGAACAAGTACGGTGTCGAGGCGACGCTCAAGGATGTCCGGAGCCCGTCGCCGTACAACACCTACCGGCGTCCGGGCCTGCCGCCCGGCCCCATCGGCAACCCCGGGGCCGAGGCGATCAGGGCCGCGCTGCACCCGGCGCGCGGCACCTGGCGCTATTTCGTGGCGATCGACCCGAAGAATCGCATCATGAAGTTCGCCACCACCGAATCGGAGTACGCCGCACTGGTCGAGGAGCACCGCAAAAATCTCAAGGGCAGCTGACCGGCCCGCCGGTCGTCGCGGGGTCGAAAAGGTCTGGATTGAAGGTTTCCCGGATGAAAAGGGCCGGCTGAGCGCTGTCCGGGTCGATGATGAGGTACCACCGGGAGACGGCGGCGCGGCCGGGGCCCCACGAGTCCAGTCCGAGTCCCAGCGGATGGCGCTCATGCGGTTCGGGCAGGTGCCGTCCCAGCGGAGCGGCGCACGTGCTCAGCAGCCGCTCGGCCCAGGGCAGCCGGCCCAGCGGGGCCAGGACGAGGTTGCGGGAGACCTGGTGGCGCGCGACGGCGAGCGTGGTGCGGCGGACCAGGACGGGAGCCTCGGCCGACAGGCCGAGCGGCGCGGCGGCCTCGGGGCAGGTCCGGTCCACGGCCGCGCGGGACACCTCCACGGTGTGGACGTCCACGCGCTCGTCCAGGAGGCGTTCGAGCCGACCGGTGGTGCTGCCGGTGTGGGACAGGAGGGCCTGGGTCCGGGGGTCGGTGAAGATCTCGACGCCGACGGGCTGCGGCGTGATCGTTCGGGGCATCATGGGGAACCTCGCAGGGACGAACGTTCAGTAGAGGCTGCCGGGGATCCCGGCGTCGCGCGGTCCGAAGGGTTTGCTGTCGAGCCAGGTCCCGGCGCGGGGCAGCACCCGGGCGGCGAGGGCGGCGGCCCGCTGCGCGGCCTGGCGGTGCGGGCCGGCGGCGGTCAGGTGGGCCAGCGCCTTGCCCGCGGCCGCGCGGTTGCGCTGGGCGGCGGCCCGCCTCACCCGGTCGTACTCGGCGAGCGCGCCGAGGGCGGCCTCAGGGCCGATGCCGGCTTCGACGATCGCGTCGACGGCGGCGGCCGCGTCGGCGACGCCGGAGTTGAGCCCGCGCGCGCCGAACGGCGCGTACAGGTGCGCGGCCTCCCCCGCCAGCAGGACCCGGCCCTTGGTGAAGGTCTCCGCGACCGCCTGGCGGAACAGGTAGTGGGAGGACCAGGTGACCTCGCAGGCGTGGCCGGACGGCAGCAGGGGCCGGAGCCAGGCGCAGGGGTCGGCGGCGAGCGCCGCGGGATCGTCACGGGCGCGGCACTGCAGGTCCACGCGGTGGCCGCCGGTGAAGGGGATGATGAGCACGTTGCGGCCCGCGGCCCGCGGATGGCGGTAGTGGAAGATCCGCTCGGCGGGCAGCGGCCGGGCGGGATCGTCGGCGATGTCCGCGACGACGAACGCGTTGCCGCCGGCGTCGCCGTCCATCAGGATGCCCAGCCGGCGCCGCACGATCGATCCGGCCCCGTCCGCCGCGACGACGAACGCGGAGTGCCACTGCCTGCCGTCGGCCGCGCGGATCAGGACGGAGGTGTCCAGGAGGGTCACGTCGTCGGCCGGCGCGCCCCAGGAGAAGCTGACGCCGGCCCGCACGGCCGCCTCGCGGAGCAGCTCTTCCACTCTGGGCTGCGGGAGGCTGACGAACGGAGCGAGCCTGGGACTCACCGGTTCGTAGTGGCGGTGATGGACCCTTCGCCCGGCCCAGTACGTCCGGCGTCCCGGCCACACCAGGCCCTCCCTCACCAAGTGGTCGGCGAGGACGGGCGAGGCCGTCGCGAGGGTCTGGATCGTCTGCCGGTGCAGGAAGATCGCCCGGCTGCCGGGCTTGGGCACGGTCTCGGGCAGCCGTTCCAGCACGTGGGCGGGCAGTCCCCGGGCGCGCGCCAGCAGGGCGGCCGACAGCCCCACGGGGCCCGCGCCCACGATGAGCGGTCCGTCGATCACGACCTGGCCCCCTCGGGCGGACGTACCCTGCTCAGCGCGGCCCGCGCCCGTGAGGGCATGGCCACCGCGAAGCCTCCGTCGACGGGTATGTCGGCCCCGGTGACGAAGGAGGCCGCCGGCGAGGCCAGCCACGTCACCACCGTCGCGACCTCGTCCGGGCTCGCCCAGCGGCCCAGCGGCACCAGGTCCAGGGCCGACTCCGACAGCGCGGGGTCGGCGACGTAGGCGCGGTTGACCGCGGTGTCGATCCACGCCGGGCTGACCGCGTTCACCCGCACCCCCTGGGGCCCGAGCTCGCCCGCGAGGGTCTGGGTGAGGTGCCGCAGGCCGGCCTTGGCCGCCCCGTAGGCGGCGATCTCGGGCCAGGGCCGGGCCACCGCGATCGACCCGATGTTGACGATGACCCCCTGGCGCCGTTCGGCCATCGCCGGCGCCAGCCGCCGGACGAAGCGGAAGGCGCTGGTGAGATTGAGGTTGTGCACCCGCTCCCAGCCGTCGTCGCGGACGTCCAGCACCGATGCCTGGAAGACGGGCCCGCCCGCGTTGTTCACCAGGATGTCCACCGTGCCGAGCCGTTCCTCGACGGCGGCGCACGAGGTCTCGATCTGGGCCGCGTCGGTGACGTCGCACTCGGCCACCACGGCCCGGCGGCCGTGTGACCGTACGGTCGCGGCGACCCCTTCCAGGTCCTGGCGAGAGCGCCCCAGCACGGCCACGTCCGCACCCGCGGCGGCGAACATCTGGGCGACGGCCGCGCCGATGCCCCGCGAGGCCCCGGTGACGAGCGCGGTGCGGCCGTGCAGCCCGAGCCGGTCATTCAGCGACATGCGGATTTCCTCCGGAGGTCGTCAAGGTCAGGGCACGCTTGTCGACCTTGCCGTTCGCGGTGAGCGGCAGGCCGGGGACGAGGACCACGCGGCGCGGCAGCTTGTGGGCGGCCAGCAGTGCCCGGCAGTGCCGGATGATCTCTTCGGAGGCGGGGGCGGCCCCCTGCTCCGCCACCACCCACGCGCACGGGATCTCGCCCAGGACCGGATCGGGCACCCCGGCGACCGCGACGTCACGAACCGCCGGATGCCCGCGGATGGCACGTTCCAACTCGGCGGGGAACACCGAGTAGCCGCCGCACAGGACGACGTCCTTGATCCGGTCGACGATCCGGACGCGCCCGTCGGCGGCGATGACGCCGACGTCGCCGGTCCGCAGCCACCCGTCCACGCCGATCGCCGCGGCGGTCTGCCGGGGCGCGTTCCAGTAGCCGGGGGTGACGATCGGACCGTGCACCTGGAGTTCGCCCTGCACCCCGGGCGGCGCCACGTGCCCGCCCGCCTCCACCCGCAGCCGGACGCCGGGCAGCGCCGTTCCGGCCGTGCCGTGGCGGCCGGCCAGCTCCGGCGCGGCCAGCGTGGCCATGCCGCCCAGCTCCGTCATCCCCCATCCCTCCACGTACGGGGCGCCGGTGCGGTCCTCCCAGGCCATGGCCAGCTCCTCCCCGGCGCATTGGCCGGCCGAAAGGCCGCACCGCAGCGAGCGGGGCATCCGTCCCGCCGGCTCGGACAGCAGCCGCCGGTACATCGTCGGCACGCCCGCCACCACCGTCGCCGCGTGCCGGGCCGATCGCTCCAGCATCGTCTCCACGTCGAAGCGCTCCAGCAGGATCAGGCCCGCGCCGCTGCCCAGCGCCGCGTTCATGACGTTCGTCCCATAGGTGTGCGCCAGTGGCAGCGCCGTCACCACCCGGTCCCGCGGCCCGAGGCGCAGGCGTGCCGCCAGGTTGTCGCCACCCGCGCGAACCGCCCGCCGCGTCTGGATCACCCCCTTGGGCGACCCCGTCGTCCCCGAGGTGTAGGCCAGGCATGCGGCACCGGCCGGCGCCGCATGCCTGGGCCCGCGCTCCGGTGCCATCCAGTCGCGGGGGATCGCGCCGTCCGGGCAGAGCAGCACCTGGTCCGCGTACGTCTCCGCCAGCGCCTCGGCCCGGGCGGCGGACACGAACAGCGCGCGCATCCCGCAGTCGCGGATCACATGGGCGATCTCCGCGACGGCCGACGCCGCGTTGAGCGGCACGCAGCACGCCTGGAGCCGGGCCAGCGCCAGGTACGTCACCACCCACTCGCAGCCGTTGGGCAGGCACAGCCCGACGAGATCGCCTCGTCCGATCCCGCAGGCCGCGAGCCTGGCCGCCCGTCCGTCCGCCAGCGCGGTCAACTCGGCACGGCTCACCGTACGATCGCTGCACACCAGCATGAGAGCGCGGTCCTGTCTCCTCTACCGGGATCGGCTCGTCAGATCAGGTCGTCGGCGCTGGTGTAGAACTTCCGCAGGAACTCGGCGAAACCGCCCGTACTCACCTGGCCGGTCCCGCCGCCGTCCAGGTCGTCGAAGAGCTTCGTCGAGTACGTCAGCGGGAACCCCCCGGCGCTGTGGAGGCCGAGGAAGTGGTCGCGCTCGATGAGGCCGTCGTCGTCCAGGTCGCAGACGGTGGACACCGCCGCCGCGTACGCCTCGCCGTGCTCGTCGAACCAGGAGTCGGCGTGGGAGAACGCGCGATATTCCTCGAAGGTCACCTGCCCGTCCTGGTTGCGGTCGGCGGCTTCGGCCAGCCCTTCCCAGAAGAGCCGGCACCCTTCAGAGAGCGCCTCGGCCTTGGGGGAGCCGGCGGGCACGCCCAGCACGCGGCAGACGCGCGAGGCGAAGAGCTCGAAGTCGGCGGACGTCAGCGTGGTGCTGCCATTCACGTCGAGGAGGTCGAAGCGCATCCGCAGGCGGTCCGTGGCGGAAAGGGACATGGGGGTTCTCCCTTCGGTTCGTGATCCCGGTGATCACGTGATCGACTGGTCTGCCGGTCCTGCCCCGACGTGGTGCCGCGACAGGTGAGGGATGGGGACCGTCGACTGGGGGTCGACAACCCTGCAACTACCCTAAGCCACGATCACACAACCCTGTGTAGCAGATCGGGGTTGGCGGCGAAGTTGACGACGGTGGCGATGAGTAAGGTGAGGACTCATGTCGAGGTATGCGCTTGTCGCCGCGGTCGTGGCGGCGGACACGGCGCTGTTGTGGCTGGACGGGACGCAGGGGCTGCCGCTGGCCGCGTACGCCGCGGCGTACGTGCTCACCATGGCGGCGGCGGACCGCCTGCCGTTCGCGTCCTTCCTCGCGGCGCTGGCCCTGGCGGTGCTCACCGGCGCGTCGCTGGCCCTGCTCGCCTGCACCGGTTTCCAGGCCGGGCAGCGCATCTCCACCCGCCGGGACGTCGTCGTGACGGCAGGCGCCTTCACCGCGTACGTGTGCGTTCTCCTGCTGGTCGAGGAGCGCTCCCCCGGCGACCAGGATCCGTGGATCACCCTGGCCCGCGTCGCCCTGCTGACCGCGCTGCCGCTGCTGGCCGGCCGGTACATGGCCCAGGAGCGCGAGCACCTGCGCCGGGAGAAGGCCCTCGTCGCCGAGCAGGAACGGCTCCGCGAACGGCTGCGCATCGCCCACGACATGCACGACTCGCTCGGTCACCTGCTCAGCCTGGTCTCCGTGCGGGCCGCCGCGCTGGAGGTGGGCCAGTTGCCCACGGAGCAGCGGCGGGCGGTGCGCGGCCTGGCCGACCGATCTGAATAGCACACTACAGAACTACAGT
>NZ_JBSFTC010000467.1:0-6236 GCF_053590415.1 Nonomuraea sp. NPDC003201 | reverse complement strand
GGCCGCGCTCGGCGCCGTCGCCGGCATCACCGCCCTGGACGCCGTCTGCGCCCGGCGCGGCAGCGCCAAGGCCAAGGGCCCGCTGCAGGTGCGCGCCTCCATCATCATCAACAAGCCGCGCGAGGAGGTCTACCGCTTCTGGCGGGACCTGGAGAACCTGCCCTCCTTCATGGTCCACCTGGACTCGGTGCGCGCCATCAACCAGCTCCGCTCCCGCTGGAAGGCCAAGGGCCCGTTCGTCGACCTGGAGTGGGAGGCCGAGATCATCGACGAGCGGGCCGGCGACCTGATCGCCTGGCGGTCCGTGCCCGGCACCGGCGTCTCCACCGCCGGCCTGGTCAGCTTCACCGACGGCCCCGCCGGGCGCGGCACCGTCGTGGACGTCTCCCTGGAGTACGGCGCGCCCGGCCGCAAACTCGCCGCCGCCGTCGCCCGCATGTTCGGCGAGCACCCCGAGCAGCAGGTCCGCGACGACCTGCGCCGCTTCAAGCAGGTCATGGAGACCGGCGAGGTGGTCCGCTCCGAGGGCAGCCCCGAGGGCCACCGCGCCCTGCGCCAGCTCCGCCAGCGTCCCGCACAACCGATCGGAGGACGGGCATGAAAGCCAACGTGTGGGCGGGCCGCAACCGCCTGGAGATCCAAGACGTTCCCGACCCGCAGATCCTCAACGCGCGCGACGCGATCGTCCGCATCACCTCGACCGCGATCTGCGGCTCCGACCTGCACCTCGTGGACGGCTACATCCCGACCGTCAAGAAGGGGGACGTGCTCGGCCACGAGTTCATGGGCGAGGTCGTCGAGGTCGGCCCCGGTGTGCGCAACCTGCACGTCGGCGACCGCGTCGTGGTGCCGTTCCCGATCGCCTGCGGCGCCTGCTTCGCCTGCCAGGACGGCCTGTACTCGGTGTGCGAGAACTCCAACCCCAACGCCGGGATGGCCGAGAAGCTGATGGGCCACGCGCCCGCCGGCATCTTCGGCTACTCCCACATGCTGGGCGGCTTCCCCGGCGGGCAGGCCGAGTACGCGCGCGTCCCGTTCGCCGACGTCGGCCCCATCAAGATCGAGGACGACCTGCCGGACGAGAAGGTGCTGTTCCTGTCCGACATCTTCCCCACCGGCTTCATGGGCGCGGAGATGTGCGACATCAAGCCGGGCCACACGATCGCGATCTGGGGCGCGGGACCGGTCGGGCAGTTCGCCGCGGCCAGCGCGTTCCTGCTCGGCGCCGACCGGGTCATCGTCATCGACCGCTTCCCCTACCGGCTGCGGCGGGTGCAGCGGACCGGCGCCGAGGTCCTCAACTACGAGGAGGTGAACGTGCTGGAGGCGCTGCGCGACATGACCGGCGGGCGCGGCCCGGACGCCTGCATCGACGCCGTCGGCATGGAGGCGCACCACCCGACCCCGGCCATGTACGCCTACGACCGCACCAAGCAGGCCGCCCGGCTGGAGACCGAACGCCCCTACGTGCTGCGCGAGGCCATCATGGCCTGCCGCAACGGCGGCGTGGTCTCCGTCATCGGCGTCTACGGCGGATTCGTGGACAAGTTCCCGATGGGCACCGTCATGAACCGGTCGCTGACCATCCGCACCGGCCAGTGCCACGTGCAACGCTACACCGAGCCGCTGCTGCAGCGGATCCGCGCGGGCGAGATCGACCCGAGCTTCGTCATCTCGCACCGGATGCCGCTCAGCGAGGCGCCGCGCGGGTTCGAGCTGTTCAAGCACAAGCAGGACGAATGCAACAAGGTGGTCCTCACTCCGTAGCGCCTGCCTTCGCGGCCCAGAGCCGGTTCCACTCGATTTCCGCGGTGGACCGCTGGTGCGGACGCGGTGGCGTTGGTGTTGTCGCGGCCGGACCGGACGATCACGTCGATCGCGCGGGATCTGGGGGTCAGCCGCGAGACGCTGCGGGTGTCACGCTCGGGCTTTTACCGGTGGCTGAAGGGCGCCGCGGCGCGGCTGGCCCGCCGCCAGGCCGATGAGCAGCCGGCCGAGCAGGTACGGCGGGTCCATGCCGAGCATGACGGCACCTACGGCTCGCCCCGGATGACGGCCGAGCTGCGCGCGGCCGGAATCGTGGTCAATCAGCAAGCGGGTGGAACGGGTGATGCGCGAGCACGGCATCGCCGGGCTGCGGCTGCGCAGTAAGGTCCGCATCATTGTTCCGGAGCCGGACGCGGCACCGGTGGCCGACCTGTTGCAGCGCGACTTCACCGCCGAGCAGCCGAACACCCGCTACGTCGGCGACATCACCTATCTGCCTGTGGGCGGCGGCCGGTTCCTCTACCTGGCCACTGTGGTGGACTTGTGCTCGCGCCGGCTGGCGGGCTGGTCGATCGCCGATCACATGCGCACCGAGCTGGTCGTCGACGCGCTGCAGGCCGCGGCGCACACGCGGGGCGGCAGCCTGGACGGCGCGGTGTTCCACAGGGCCAACGGGGCGCAGTACTGCCCGCGAGAGTTCGCGCGAGCCTGCCGCCGGCTCGGCGTCACCCGCTCACGCGGCGCGGTCGGCACCAGCGCCGACAACGCGGCGGCCGAGTCCTTCAACGCCACCCTCAAACGCGAAACGCTGCAGGGCGAACACCGCTGGCCCGACGCCTCGGGGCGGCGTGCCGTACGTGAGCCACACCAGCGTTCAGCACAGGTACGGCGCCCGGCGGCGGCTCCGGCGCCAGGTTCCTGACCGCGCCTTTCGCCGGATTTCCTCAGGCACGCCACAGTAGTATTGTTTAACAGACTATCGTTTGACGTATTACGGGGGCGTGGTGGCGCGTCGTGCCGATCCGTTGGGCTGGGGCAATCCGCCGCTGCTGATCCTGGGCAGCCTGGCCGAGGGGCCCAAGCACGGGTACGCGATCATCAAGGATGTCCAGGAGCAGGCCGGCATCACGCTCGGCCCGGGAACCCTGTACGCCGCGCTGTCCAGGCTCGAGGACCAGGGCCTGGTCGAGGCGCTGCCGGGGGAGGAGCGGCGCCGGCCGTACCGGATCACCGCGGCGGGAGCCGCGGCGCTGGCCGAACGTCTGGCCGAGATGTCGCGCTTCGCCACTGTCGGGCTGAGCCGGTTGTCCGCAGGCGTGGTCCGGTGAGTGGTCTGGCGGCGCGCTTTGTGCTGGTCTGCTATCCGCCATGGTTTCGCGAGCGCTATGGGGAGGAGCTCGCGGCACTGGTCCAGGATCTGGGCGGCGGCCCCGGCGTGGTGATGGATCTCGCGCTGGGCGCCGCGCGGGCCTGGGTGCGTCCGGCCCTTGCGGGCGATGGGGAGGCGCGCGTCCGCCGACGTTTGCAGGCGACGCTGGCCACGACCTGGGTGGCTTGGTGCGTGGGCATCTCGTCGATGCCGGTGCTTGATCGATTGCTGCTGGATCCGCCGTCGCCGGGGACGCCGCAGTCGGTGCGCACACTGATGGGGCTGGCCGGGTGGCTGGTGGTGGCAGGCTGCGTCGTGGCGGCGGCTGCCGCGGCCCTGCTGGCGCTGCGGGTGCTGATGCCTACGCGCGATCGTCGCCTGCTGCTGCCGCTGTTGCCTGGCGGGGTCCTGGTCGGTGCCGAGGTCGCGGGCGCATTGCTGCTCGCGCAACCACACCGGCTGTCGGCGGGCTTTCTGGCGGGCGTACTGGTGTGGCTGATCGGGCTGGGCGCGATGGTGCTCGCGGTCGCCGCAGGACCGGTCGTCACCTTGCGGCGGGCCCGGCCGCCGGTCGCGGTGATGCGGCGGCCCGTGTTGCTGGCCGGGGTCGTGGCGGTCCTGCTCGGCGCGGTCGCGGTGGTGGACGGCATCGCGACCGCGATGGCCGACCGGACTTTGCTGACGCTGGCAGGCGTCGCGGTCGGCGCGGGCGCGGCGCTGTGCGCGACGTTCAGCGTCGCCCGCGCCTGTCGCCATTAGTACGTTTGACGGTATATCGTTTCGCGTACTAGCGTGCGCCGTGTGACGTTCTCCAGAGCCCTGCGGTGGTGCATGGTGTCCGCGGTGGCCTTCACCACGTTCATCCTGCTGACCACGCAGTCCCGCGCCGTGCGCGCTTTCAGCCCGTGGCAGGACGATCCCTATGACGTCGTGATCTCCTGCACCCAACTCCTCGTCCCCGCGCTGGCGCTGGCCATCGCCGTCCGCGCCTGGATACGGCCGGCCTCCGGCGATCTGGTGCGGGGAGCTCGGGTGGTGCTCGCGGCGGTGGCGGCGACCGCGGTGACGTGCTGGGCATCGGTCGCCGCCGGTGCGCACGCCGACATGCGGGGATGGCAGCAGTACCTGCTGATCGCCGGGTTGGCGGTCGTGACCCTGTCGGCTGTGCCCCTGACGATGGCTCTACGCCGTGAAGGGGTCGCGCCCCTGGGCGACACCGACTGGGTCGAGGATCTTGTGGCGGTCGCGGAGCGCCTGACAGTGCCGGTCGGCTGGGCCCGTCGGCCGGCCGAGTGGCTGCGCAGGCGCCGGATCGTCGCGGCGGTGGTGCTCGCGACCGCCGTGTCGAGCTGGCTCGCGCTCGCCGAGGCGCTCGGCGACGGGCTGGGCCCGTACCCCTTGCAGGCGGTCGCCTTCCGCGTCGTCGTCGGCGCGAGCCTGCTGGTCGCGCTGCTCGTCCCGCTCAACGCCTACCTGGGCCTCCTGCGCCCGGCCCGGCAACCCCGTCGCATGCCGGTTCTCCTGGCGGGGCTTTATGGCGCGGCCGTGAGCGTCCCTGTCACTGTCGCCTTCCGTGAAGGGATCAGTTACCTGCTCGACTACCCGCTCGACACCCTGGGCGACATCAGCCGGCTCGTCGCCGCCCTGGCGGGCGTCGTCGCCCTCGTCACCCTGCTGGTGCAGGCGTTCAGGACGCGCGGGCGCCGCGCGTCCCGGATCCTGGTCGGGCTGCCGCTGACGATCGTCGTGCTGGTCGTCGGGTATCTCGGCGCGGTGAGCGTACGGAGAGTGCTGCCGCAGGACCTGCCCGCGCCGACCGGAGCATACGGAGTCGGGCGGACGTTCCGGGAATGGAGCGACACCAGCCGCACCGACTCCTTCGCGCCACGAACCGGCCTGCCACGCGAGCTGTCGGTGTGGATCTGGTACCCGGCGCAACGTGACGCCGACGGCCCGCGCGCCCCCTACACCCCGGGCCAGTGGCAACGGCAGCACATCCCGACCCCGCTGCCAGGGCTCGGCGAAGGCAGCTTCGCCGCGGTACGCACCCGAGCGGTCGACGAGGCTGACGCGGCACCAGGCCGCTTCCCGCTCATCGTCCTGATGCCCGGGATGGGACTCAACGCGCCGGTCTTCAGCACCCTGGCCCAAGACCTGGCCAGCCACGGCTATCTGGTGGCCGGCGTGACACCCACCTACAGCGCCAACGTCAGCGTCCTGCACGGGCACGTCGTCACCAGCACACCATCGGGTAAACCCGACGATTTCAATGAGACGCACGCCGTCCGGCTGCTGGACGTCTGGACGGCCGATGTCCGATTCGTCGTCACCCGGGTCGCCGAGCTCGACCGCGATCCTCGCCTGGGCGGACACGTCGACACCAGCCACCCTCTTTACGTCGGGCACTCCTTCGGCGGCGCCACCGCCTTCCAGGCCTGCCACGACGACCCGTCCTGCGCGGGCGCGGTCGACCTGGACGGAGCCCTGTACGGCAGCGTCGTCCGCGACGGACTACGCGCGCCCGCCATGATCCTCGGCGGCGACAACTCCTGCGTCACCGGCATCTGCCAGGCCGGCGACTCCGAAAACCGGACCATGCGCGACACGACCCGGAGTCTGGTCGCCGCCAGCACCGGTTCGTTCTGGCGTTACGAGATCGCCGGCACCGGCCACTTCAACTTCACCGACTACGCCGTGATCTACCTGGCAGCACCGATCCGCGCCGCGTTTCCCCTCGAATCCATCGACGGCGCACGCGGACTGCGGATCCAGGACGACTACGTCATCCAGTTCGCCGACCAGGCGCTCCGGCGTCGCGCCTCACCGCTTCTGGCCGGTGCCCACCCCTATCCCGAGGTGCGCGCGCTCCGCTGATTCTTGATCCGTATGTTCCGGGGCTACGGTGCAGGACCTGCCTGCCAAGCAGAACACTGACGCCCCCGTCCTTCCGAGGCCGAGGCCCAGCTGCGCGTGCTGATCGAGAGGCACTCTCAGCGGGCTGTGGCGCGCGCCGGATGCCATGGCGGTGACGTTGTAGCAGGTGAAGATGGCCGTATGGCGGGCCGGGGGGCAGTTCTGGGCGAGGATCGCCTGCTCCACC
>NZ_JBSFTC010000466.1:0-6271 GCF_053590415.1 Nonomuraea sp. NPDC003201 | reverse complement strand
GGCCCCGACCGCTCCGACCGCCCACCGCCGGCCCCGACCGCGCCGCCGCGAGCGCGTCGCCACATGACGGCCGGCCCCGCGCCGCCGGCTCCCCCGTTTTCCCGATCCACCCATCACCCCGCCCTCCCCGCCACCGTGGGACGCCGCCATCAAGCGCCCGGAGCACCTTGGAACGTGCCACCGCAAGCCGCCCGTACGAACAGAGGATTTCCCTGATTGTGACAAAGCGGATAGATCAAGTCGCCTGGATCGCCAACTTCGGCCTCGCTCTTTCTGCCGTTATCCGGACGGCCCCTGGGGCATCAGGGAAGAGCAGGGACGGTCCAGGCCGCAGGATGGGCAGGGGGTGGGCCCGTGGCTGAGGCGACCGGCAGGGTGGCGCTGGTGACGGGGGCCGGCAGCGGAATCGGCGCGGCCACCGCACGCCTTCTGGCCGAGCGAGGGATGCGCGTGGTGGTCAACTACCTCCGCAGTGCCGGGGCGGCCGAGGAGGTCGTGGCCGGCATCGAGGCCGCAGGCGGCCGGGCCATGGCCGCGCAGGCCGACGTACGCGAGGCGACGGCGGTCGGGCGCATGATCCGGCAGGTCGAGGCGGCGTGGGGCGGCATCGACGTGCTCGTGCACAACGCGCTCACCCCATATGTGATCAAGCCTTTCCAGGACATGACATGGGAGGAACTGGGCGGGAAGCTCGACGACGAGATGCGTGCGGCGTTCACGGTCACCAAGGCCGTCCTGCCCGCCATGACCGAACAGAGCTGGGGACGCATCATCTATCTCGGCACCGGCCTCAGCCGCCGCCCCCGGGAGGGCATGGTCGCGCTGGGCACGGCCAAGGCGGCACTGGCGCAGTTCGCCCGCTACCTGGCCCAGGAGCTGGGCCCGCGTGGCATCACGGTCAACGTCGTCGAGCCCGGACCGGTCGCGGGCACCCGGATGGCGAACGTGCTCGACGAGGAGCTCGTACAGCGGCAGGTGGCCGCCACCCCGCTGGGCCGCCTGGCGCACCCGGGCGACGTCGCCCAAGTGGTCGCCTTCTACGCCGGCGAGGACAACGCCTTCATGACCGGCACCACGGCCGCGGTCAACGGCGGGATGGCCATGTACTGATGCACACGATCGATCTCGCCTACGTCGGGCGCGGCCCGCACGAGGAACTCCCCACCGTCGGGGTGGCCGTCGGGGTGGCCGTCGATCCCACCCACATCCCTCCGGACGACCCCGCGGTCCAGGCCGTCGTACGGGCCCACCGGCGGGCCCTGCGGGTGATCCACGACGACCCCGACACCGCGGTGCGGCACATCCGGACGTTCCTCGGCCGGCACACCGCGGACGAGGCCCGAGCCCACTACGAGACGTTCATCGCCCCGTATTTCACCACCGAGGGCCAAGCCGACCTCGCCGTGGCGCCGCCGCGATCACCGCGGCCGAGTTCTACCGCACCGCGACCACCGCACCCTAGGGCAGGGCCGTGATCAGCTCCCGCACCGGCTTGCGGGCGCCCGTGTAGAACGGGATCTCCACGCGCGTGTGGCGGCGGGCCTGGGCGCCCCGCAGCGTACGCATCAGGTCGACGATCCTGTGCAGCTCGTCGGCCTCGAACGCCAGCATCCACTCGTAGTCGTTGAGCGAGAAGCACGCCACCGTGTTGGCCCGCACGTCGGGATAGTCGCGCGCCATCCTGCCGTGCTCGGCCAGCATGGCCCGGCGCTCGGAGTCCTCGAGCAGATACCACTCGTACGACCGCACGAACGGATAGACGCTCACGTAGGCCCGCGGCTCCTCCTCCGCGAGGAAGGCCGGGATGTGCGACTTGTTGAACTCGGCCGGCCGGTGCAGCGCCATGGCCGACCAGACGGGCCTGCTGTGGCGGCCCAGCTCGGTGCGCCGGAACCTGGAGTAGACGTCCTGCAGGTCCTCGGCGGTGGGCGCGTGCCACCAGAACATGAAGTCGGCGTCGGCCCGCAGCCCGGCCACGTCGTAGACCCCCCTGGTCACGATGCCCTTGCCGGCGGCCTGGTCCAGCAGCTCCTCGACCTCACCCGCCAGGCCCTCGCGGTCGGCGGGACACGGCTCGGTCACCTGGAAGACCGACCACATCGTGTAACGGATCACCTGGTTGAGATCGCGGGCCTTGGGCCGCGGGGCTGCCTCTGTCATAGCCTCTATTGTCCTCTCGGGGACAGGTGGTCCAGAATCCGGGCCGCGGCCGTACGCGCCGTGCCGATGCAGGCCGGGATGCCGATCCCGTCGTACGCGGCGCCGCAGACGGCCAGCCCGGGCTGCACGGCCACCGCCGCGCGCACCCTGGCCACCCGGTCGAGGTGACCCACGTTGTACTGCGGCAGCGCGCCGCCCCAGCGCGTGACCCGGGTGTCCAGCGGCAGCCCGCTGGTGCCCATCACCTCGGCCATCTCGGCGGCGGCCAGCGACACCAGCTCGGTGTCGTCCCGCTGGAGCAGGTGCTCCTCGCCGACCCTGCCGATCGAGCAGCGCAGGATCACCATGTCCTTGGTCAGGTGCGGCCACTTGACCGAGCTGAACGTGACCGCCTTGACCGCCCGTCCCTCCACGGGCGGCACCAGGTAGCCGCTGGAGGCGGGCGGCTCGGGGAAGGCGTCGATCGGGTAGGCGAGCGTGACGATGGCCATGCTGGCGTACTCGATCCTGGCCAGCTCGCTCGCCGCCTTGGGCACCTCGGCCTTGAGCAGCCGGGAGGCGGCGGGCCCCGGCGTGGCCACGATCACCGCGTCCGCCTCGATGACCTCGGGCCTCGGGACCGGGCCGGTGACGAGCTGCCAGCCGTCGCCGGTCCTGCGCAGCTCGCGTACGGTGACGCCGGTCCTGATGTCCGCGCCCGACGCCTTGGCGACCGCCTCCGCGAGGCTGCCGACGCCGTTCCTGAGGGTCGTGAAGACCGGCCCGGCGTCCTTCGGCGCCTCCTCGACGAGCTGCCTGGCGCCGGTCAGCAGCGAGCGCTCGGAGCGTGCCACCGCCGCCACGCGCGGCATCGTGGCCTCCAGCGACAACATGTCGGAACGGCCCGCGTAGACGCCGCCGAGCAGCGGCTCGACCAGCCGCTCCACGACCTCGGCGCCCATCCTGGCCCGGATGTACGCGGCCACGGACACGTCGGTGCGGACGAGCGTCGCCGGCAGGATCTGGTCGAGCGGCACGCGCAGCAGACCGCCGGGCGAGACGATGCCGGACTTGGCCAGCTCGGTCAGGTCGGCGGGCACGCCCATGACCTGGCCCTTCGGCATCGGCCGCAGCGTGCCCCTGCTGTAGATGGCCGAGCCGGCGGCGCCGGGGAAGACCAGCTCGTCGCCGAGCCCCACCGCTCCGGCCAGCTCCTTGCCCTCGGGCCGCCTGGCCAGCATGGCCTCCGCGCCCGCGTCCACGCTCACCCCGGCGACCTCCGAGGCGTACAGCTTGCCGCCGATGCGCGAGGCGCCCTCCAGCACGGTCACCTTGACCCGCTTGCCCCCGCTCTGGCGGAGATACCACGCGGCGGCGAGACCCGAGATCCCCCCGCCGATGACGACCACGTGGGCCCGATTCCCTTCCACGCCTCCTGACGCTACCGCCTCAGCGCCTTGCCTCCCCCCTTGGGTGCGAGGGAGCGCCGTTGCCTGGACCAGGGTGACCGTAACGTGATTCATCCGCTCAAACCGGAGTTATCTCGCGTTCGTCTTATGGGCATGAGGAGAATCCGGTACGGAATCGCACTCGCGACCGCCTGCTCAGCCTTACTCCTGGCCGGCTGTGGCGGCGGCAGCAGCTCGAACGTCCTCACCAGCGACGCGGGCGGCGGGGCGGCCGCACCGGCCGTGGCCTCCGCGGCGCCGAATCAGGCACAGGAGCAGGACGTCGGCAAGCAGCCGAGACCCCAACGCAAGGACGACGGCGGCCTGGTCTCGAACGTCAAGCTCACCCAGCAGGACCGCCAGGTCATCTACACCGGCAGCATGACCGTGCGGGCCAAGCAGGTCACCGCCGCCGTGCAGCAGGCCAAGCAGATCGTGACGTCGGCGGGCGGCTACCTGTCCAAGGAGGAGACCAGCTCGGCCAGTGACAGCGAGGACACGGCCGTGCTGGAGTTCAAGGTCCCGCCGGACAAGTACGCCGAGGTGCTCGGCCGGCTCGGCAAGGACCTGGGCAAGCAGCTGTCCATGAACCAGGGCACCCAGGACGTCACCATGCAGATGGCCGACGTCAACAGCCGGCTCAAGTCGGCGCAGCAGTCGCTGGACTCGCTGCGTACGCTGCTGAAGAAGGCCGACACGATCGGGCAGGTCCTACAGGTGGAGCGGGAGATCTCCACGCGCGAGGCCGACCTGGAGTCGCTGCAGGCGCAGCAGAAGGAGCTGACCACGCAGGTCGCCATGGCCACGCTGACGCTCCGGCTGGTCGGGCCGGTCACCGAGGTCCAGGATCCCGAGGAGGAGCCCGCGGGCTTCCTGGGCGGGCTGAAGGCGGGCTGGAAGGCGCTGGTGTCGTTCACGAAGATCGCGCTGACGGTGCTCGGCGCGCTGCTGCCGTGGCTGATCGCGTCGCTGCCCCTGATCGCGCTGGTGATCTACCTGGCGCGGCGCAATCGCGTCAGGCGTCCCACCGTCCCCACGCCTCCGCCGGGCCCCGGCCCCGAGGCGGCCTGACCGCCCAGAGGCCGGTACTGAGGCCGGCACTGAGGCCGGGTACGCCGTCCGGGCCGGCCCGGCGTGGGCCGACCCGGACGTCGATCATCAGACCAGGTCGAACCGGTCGAGGTTCATGACCTTGTCCCACGCCGCGACGAAGTCCGTCACGAACTTCTCCTTCGCGTCGTCGCTCGCGTAGACCTCCGCGACCGCGCGCAGCTCGGAGTTGGACCCGAAGACGAGGTCGGCCCGGCTGCCGGTCCACTTGACCGCACCGGTGACGTCGTCCTTGGCCTCGAACGTGTTCGCGTCCTCGGACGTCGCCGTCCACGTCGTGCCCAGGTCGAGCAGGTTGACGAAGAAGTCGTTGGTCAGCACCCCGGGGGTCGCGGTGAGGACGCCGAGCTGCGACTGCTGGTGGTTCGCACCCAGGACGCGCAGGCCGCCGACGAGGACCGTCAGCTCGGGAGCGCTCAGGGTCAGCAGGTTGGCCCGGTCGATGAGCAGGTACTCGGCCGGCAGCCGGTTGCCCTTCCCGAGGTAGTTGCGGAACCCGTCTGCGGCCGGCTCGAGCGCGGCGAACGACTCGACGTCGGTCTGCTCCTGCGTGGCGTCCACGCGGCCCGGCGTGAAGGGCACCTGGACGTCGAAGCCGGCGTCCTTGGCGGCCTTCTCCACGGCGGCGGCACCGGCCAGCACGATCACGTCGGCCAGCGAGACCTGCTTGCCGCCGGTCTGGGCGCCGTTGAACGCCTTCTGGATGCCCTCAAGGGTGCCCAGCACCGCCGCCAGCTGGTCGGGGTCGTTGACCTCCCACCCGCTCTGCGGCTGCAGGCGGATGCGCGCGCCGTTGGCGCCGCCGCGCTTGTCGCTGCCGCGGAAGGACGCGGCCGACGCCCACGCGGTGGAGACGAGCTGCGACACCGACAGGCCCGAGGCCAGGACCTGGCCCTTGAGGGCGGCGATGTCGGCGGCGTCGACGAGCTCGTGCGTCACCGCGGGCAGCGGGTCCTGCCACAGCAGCGTCTCGGACGGGACCTCCGGGCCGAGGTAGCGCACGATCGGGCCCATGTCGCGGTGGGTCAGCTTGTACCACGCGCGGGCGAAGGCGTCCGCGAACTCGGCGGGGTTCTCCAGGAAGCGCCGCGAGATCGGCTCGTAGACCGGGTCGAACCGGAGCGAGAGGTCGGTGGTCAGCATCGTCGGAGCGTGGCTCTTCGACGAGTCGTGGGCGTCGGGGACGGTGTCCGCGCCCGCGCCGTCCTTCGGCCGCCACTGGTTGGCGCCGGCGGGGCTCTGGAACAGCTCCCACTCGTAGCCGAACAGGATCTCGAAGAAGCTGTTGTCCCAGGTGATCGGGGTGTTCGTCCAGATGCCCTCGAGACCGCTGGTGATCGCGTCGCCACCCTTGCCGGTGCCGAAGCTGTTCTTCCAGCCGAGGCCCTGCGCCTCGATCGGGGCGGCCTCGGGGTCGGCGCCGACGTTGTCGGCCGGGCCGGCGCCGTGGGTCTTGCCGAAGGTGTGGCCGCCGGCGATCAGGGCGACCGTCTCCTCGTCGTTCATCGCCATCCGGCGGAACGTCTCACGGATGTCGCGGGCCGCGGCCAGCGGGTCGGGGCTGCCGTTCGGGC
>NZ_JBSFTC010000465.1:0-6277 GCF_053590415.1 Nonomuraea sp. NPDC003201 | reverse complement strand
CGTCTACCAGGAGCTTCTTCACGTCACCGGCCGAACAACGGCATCGCGATCATGCTGTGACCAGGGCACTCGCCGCGGAGCCTGAAAAAGGTTCACGGAGAGCTCGAAGATGTCTCACGCGCGCAACAAGGAGCGAGGGAAAGGCCGAAGCGGGTCTGTACGGTCACTGGTGTAACTCCTGATCAAGGAGAACGCACCTGATGAGTACTGTGATCCAGGCATCGACGGAGATCGACCTGGAGGACGCCGGCGTGGCCCGCAAGCAGCCCAAGGAGAGTAAGGCCAGGGATTCGGATCGGGAGCTGGTGGCCCGGCTGGTCGACCAGGCCCGTGCCGAGGGCGTGGAACTGGTGGGTGAAAACGGACTGCTCGGCCGGCTGACCAAGCTGGTGCTGGAGTCCGCGCTGGAAGGCGAGATCACCGACCATCTCGGCTATGACAAGCACGAACGCGGTGCAAGCGAGACAGGCAACAGCCGCAACGGCGCCCGCTCCAAGACCGTCATCACCGACGTCGGGCCGGTCGAGATCAGCGTGCCACGCGATCGGGACGGCAGCTTCGAGCCGAAGATCGTGCGCAAGCGGCAGCGGCGGTTGTCCGGTGTGGATGAGATGGTCATCTCGCTGGCCGCCAAGGGCCTGACCACCGGCGAGATCTCCGCCCACCTGGCCGAGGTCTACGGCGCTGAGGTGTCCAAACAGACCATCTCCACCATCACCGACAAGGTGCTGGACGGGATGGCCGAGTGGCAAAATCGGCCGCTCGACCCCGTCTACCCGGTCCTGTTCATTGACGCCATCCACGTGAAGCTGCGCGAGGGCCAGGTCGCCAACCGGCCGATTTACGTGGCGATGGCGGTGACGGTGGATGGCGAGCGCGACATCCTTGGGCTGTGGGCCGGCGACGGCGGCGAGGGCGCCAAGTTCTGGTTGCACGTACTGACCGAGATCAAGAACCGCGGCGTGGCGGATGCGCTGATGGTGGTCTGCGACGGTCTCAAAGGACTGCCGCAGGCCATCGAGCAGGTCTGGCCCCAGGCGGTCGTCCAGACGTGCGTGGTGCACCTGCTGCGCGCGTCGTTCCGGTATGCCGCCCGCCAGCACTGGGATGCCATCGCCAAGGCGCTCAAGCCGGTCTACACCGCGCCCACGGAGGCCGCCGCGCTGGAGCGCTTCTTGGAGTTCGCCGAGGTCTGGGGCGGTAAGTACCCGGCGATCGTGAAGCTGTGGGAAGACGCCTGGGCCGAGTTCG
This sequence comes from Nonomuraea sp. NPDC003201, assembly GCF_053590415.1. Taxonomy (NCBI): domain Bacteria; kingdom Bacillati; phylum Actinomycetota; class Actinomycetes; order Streptosporangiales; family Streptosporangiaceae; genus Nonomuraea; species Nonomuraea sp. NPDC003201. The sequence continues at coordinate 5,026 of NZ_JBSFTC010000465.1, read as the reverse complement.
TGCCCTTCCTCAACTTCGACACCGAGATCCGACGCGTCATCTGCTCGACCAACGCCATCGAGTCGGTCAACGCCCGGATCCGGCGGGCGGTCAAGGCTCGCGGGCATTTTCCGAACGAGCAGGCCGCGCTCAAGTGCGTCTACATGGCGATCATGAGCCTCGACCCGACCGGCAAGGGCCGCAAACGCTGGATCACCCGCTGGAAAGCCGCCCTGAACGCCTTCGCCATCACCTTCGAAGGCCGTCTGAACCCGACCACCCGCTAATCAAACAAGATCGAGATACACCACTGACTGGACACACCCGCCGAAGCTCAAAGCCGCGCCCTCGGACCTTGGCGGTTATGACACCGTGTTCATCGGTTATCCGATCTGGTGGTACGACCTGCCGATGCCGGTATATACGCTCCTTGAGCAAAATGACTTCAGCGGAAAGAACATCGTTCTGTTCTGCACCCATGGCTCAAGTGGACTTGGCGGAACCGTCGAAACCGTCACCAAAATGCTTCCTGATTCCACTGTGCTGGGCAATGGCTTCGAGATCTCGCGAGACGACATGGATGATGCCGAGCCGCAGGTGCGTGATTGGCTCGCCAGTCTCAGCTGAGAAGTCCCAGTCAGGCACGGCAGCCGTCGTTCGTGATGTTCCACGACGTTCTTGACGGTGCGCACCTGAGCGGCGGCCATCGGCACCGACGTGTCGTCGCGTCCGCGGTTGCCGGCGGCGGCCAGGCGGTCGTGCCAGGCGGTGCCTCTCGCGGAGTGACGGCCAAGAGCCGGTCGTGCCCGAGGCCTTCGAGGACCCAGGCGCCGAAGCGTTCAAGATGCCGGGAGATCTTGGCGGTGACGTGTCGTCGCGCCGGTCAGCTCGCGGGGGGGACAGCGACTATCGCGCGGTGTATCCACCATCGACCGGAAGCGCGACTCCGGTGACGTAGCTCGCGCCTGGGCTGCACAGCCAGAGAACGGCCGAGGCGATCTCCTCGGCGTTGCCGAGCCGGGCCATCGGAGTGGCGGCGAGGGCCGCGTCCATGTCCAGTTCCCCGGCGTTGATCATGCGCTCGACCATGGGCGTGTCGATGGTGCCGGGGCAGACGGCGTTGATCCGCACACCTCGAGGGGCGTACTCCAGAGCCGCGCTCTTGGTCAGGCCGACGATGCCGTGTTTCGTCGCGTCGTAGGAAGCTCGTCGTGGGTCCCCTACGAGTCCGGCGAGCGAGGAACAGTTGACGATCGCGCCAGAGCCCTGGCGCCGCATCTGGGCCAACTCGTGCTTCATACATGCCCAGACGCCACGCAGGTTGACCGCGATGACGCTGTCGAACGCCTCGGCCGGCTCGTCGGCGGCGTCGGAGTCCGGGATCATGATCCCGGCGTTGTTGAACGCCATGTCGAGCCGCCCGAACTCATCGACGGTCCTGTCCACGGCGGCGGCGACCTGCCGCTCGTCGGACACATCGCAGGCAAGGGGGAGAATCTGGCAGCCTCGCTCGGAGAGCTCCTGTGCGGTCTTCTCGACGGCGTCCTTATCGATGTCGGTGAGCGCGACGGATGCGCCTGCTGCGGCGAACGCTCGCGCGGTGGCCGCTCCCATGCCCGCGGCAGCGCCTGTCACCAGGGCTACCTGACCGCTGAAGTCGTACGTCAAGGTCATCGGAACTTCCTTTCCGTCTGTGGTGTGCGTTGAGGTTCCGCCGTCAGACCGGCTGTCCCTGCCGGGGCGGCCAGTGGATCGGGCCGGTGAGCTGGGACAGGGGCCGGCCCGTCGCCAGGTTGATGTGGGCGATGATCTCCGCCGCGATGGACACAGCCGTCTCCTGGGGCGTGCGCGCACCGAGGTCAAGGCCGATCGGAGAGCGCAGTCGGCCCAGCTGTTCTTCGGACACACGGGCCTTGCGCAGGAGGCGCAGGCGTTCGTCGTGGGTGCGCCGCGATCCCAGCGCCCCGATGTAGCCGACGGGCAGGTCGAGCGCGAGACGCAGCAGGGGGATGTCGAACTTGGCGTCATGGGTGAGGACGCAGACGGCGGTGCGCGCGTCCACGGTCGTGCGCTGAAGGTAGCGGTGTGGCCAGCCGACCACGACCTCGTCCGCGTGCGGAAAGCGTGCCGTGGTGGCGAAGACGGGGCGGCCGTCGCAGACGGTGACCCGGTAGCCCAGGAAGGCGCCTGCCTCGCTGAGGGCGGCGGCGAAGTCGACGGCGCCGAAGACCAGCAGGCGCGGGCGAGAGGCACGGACGTGAACGAGGACGTCCAGTTCACCGCCGCAGGTGAGGCCGACGGCGAAGGCGTCGTCGTCGGAGTAGCCGAATCGGGCCCGCTGGGGGGTTCCTCGGTCGCCAAGCACCTGCCGGCACAGCTCGTACACGGCTCCCTCGACGCAGCCGCCGGAGATGCTGCCCACCGCGTTGCCGTCTTCGTCCACCGCGACCGAGGTGCCGGGCGGCAGGGGCGCGCTGCCATGGACGTCGACGACGGTGGCCAGGGCGAAGGGGCGTGCTTGGCGGCACCAGAGGTGCAATGTGTCCGCAATGTTCAGCATGAGTCGATCTCCGCAGCAGATGATCAGCGTCGCAGAAGGTGTGCGGGGCGTGCCGCCCGGCGGCTTCTGGCGGTCCGGCAGCCGGACGCGACCGGCTGCCGGACAGGTTGTGTGCGTTCCGGATCCGGGTCAGAGCAGTGCCTCGGCGGTGATGGGCAGTTCGCGGATCCGGCGGCCGGTGGCGTTGAAGACGGCGTTGGCGATCGCGGGCGCCACGCCGACGTGGACCACCTCGCCCAGTCCTTTGACGCCGAGCGGGTCGGCCTCGCGGTCCTCGCCGTCCAGGTAGATCGCCTTGATGTCGGGGACGTCGGCGTTGACGGGGACGAGGTAGTCGGCCAGGTTGGCGTTGACGATCCGGCCGTCGCGGTGGTCGGTGACCGTGTGCTCCAACAGGGCTGTGCCGATGCCGCCCACGATGCCGCCGATCGCCTGGCTGATGGCGAGTTTGGGGCTGATGATGCGGCCCGCGTCATAGACGCCGAGCATGCGCCGCACCCGTACCAGACCCAGTGCCGCGTCGACGGCGACCTCGGCGAAGGTGGCGTTGTAGGCGTAGAAGGAGTGCCGCTCCGGCCCCGACGGCCGGGTGAAGGACCCGAGAGATTCCAGGTAGGGGCGATTGTTGCGGGCCAGCAGCCGCTGGTACGTCTCGCCGCGGGCCGGGTCGCTCTTCACCTGCATCCGGCCGCCGCGGACGACGACGTCGTGGGCGGCCACCCCGTACAACGGTGACCGCCGGTCTTCGACGGCCAGCTTGATGGCCTGCTGCCGCACCTGGTTGCATCCGTCGAGGACGGCGGAGCCGACGCTGGCCATGGTCATCGAGCCGCCGTGCGGTGGTGTCGGCGGGTAGAGGGAGTCACCGATTCGGGTGGTCACCATGCGCATGGTCAGCCCAAGGGCATCGGCGGCGACCTGGGTCTGCGAGGTGTAGGTGCCCGGCCCCATGTCACTGGCCGCCGTCTCGACCAGGGCGGTGCCGTCGGCGTTCAGGCGGATCCGGGCCTGGGCCGTGTTGCGCTGGGTTTCGTACACGCCGGTGGCCATGCCCATGCCGATCAGCCAGTCGCCGTCGCGCCGGGAGCGCGGCTCGGAACGGCGGCGGTCCCAGCCGAACTCGCGGGCGCCGACGGTGTAGCACTCGCGCAGACGGCGGGTGGAGAACGGCAGCCCGCTCGACTCGTCCTCGGCCGGTTCGTTGCGCCTGCGCAGTTCGATCGGGTCGAGGCCGAGTTTGTACGCGAGTTCGTCCATGGCCGACTCGATGACGAAGGACGCCGTCGCGAAGCCCGGGCCGCGCATCCAGAGCGGCGTGTTCACGTGCAGCGGCACCGTCCGGTACGCCTGCGAGACGTTCGGCATGCTGTAGAGCATCTGGCCCGCGGGCAGGATGGTCTCGGTGAACTTCTCGTACGAGGAGGTCTCGGCGTCCATCTCATGGGCCATGGCGGTCAGGCGCCCTCGCCGGTCGCTGCCCAGACGCAGCCGGTAGTCGTAGGACGGCCGGAAGCCGGTGCCGAAGTACATCTGCCTGCGGCTCAGGACCAGCTTGACCGGACGGGCCGCCTCACGGGCGGCCATCGCGGCGATGACCACGTGTGGCCAGCAACGCAGCCCCGAGCCGAAGGCGCCGCCGACGAACGGGGAGATCACCCGTACTGCCTGCGTCGCGATGCCGAACACGGCGGCGAGCTCGGTTTGCGTGCCGACGACCCACTGGGTCTTGTCCCAGACGGTGAGCCGATGACCGCTCCAGCGGGCGATGGTGGCGTGCGGCTCCATGGGATTGTGGTGGTTGCGCGCCGTCCGGTAGGTCAGGTCCATCCGTACGGCCGCGGAGCTCAGTCCTGCCTCGGCATCGCCGCGCGCGTAGCGGGTCGGCTCGTCCGCTTGGGCCTCGCGTAGATCGGTCGAGGGCCGCTCGGCGTCGTAGCGGACCTCGACCAGGCTCGCACCGTGCTGCGCGGCCTGAAGGGTGGTGGCCACCACGACGGCGACCGGTTGACCGTAAAAGAGCACCCGGTCGTCCTGGAAGACCCGCAGCCGCCGCCCGGGCGGGTTGTTCGAGGCGGAGTTGTCACGATAGGGAAGCTTGGGCGCGTTGAGGTGGCTGATCACCCGCAGCACCCCTGGGTGGGCCAGGGCGGCGCGGGTGTCGATCGAGGTGATCCGTCCACGGCCGATGCTGCTGTCGACGATGACCGCGTGCACGACGCCGTCGACGTCGTGCTCGGCGGCGTACAGCGCCTTGCCCGTGACCTTCAGCCGCCCGTCCACCCGGGACAGCGGCGCGCCCACGGCGGCTTGCGGCTGGGGGTTCACTTCGTACCTCCTACGATGCGCAGCTGACGCGCTACGGTCCGCTTCAGCAGCTCCGTCTTGAAACCGTTGTGTCGCAGCGGGCGAGCGCCGTCGTCAGAACAACACCGCACCTCTCAACCACGAACCAACCCCGCCCGTGGTCAACCAGCGCCTTGTTTGCCC
>NZ_JBSFTC010000464.1:0-6346 GCF_053590415.1 Nonomuraea sp. NPDC003201 | reverse complement strand
GGCCGCCACGGCCGCGGGCACCGCGGGCGAGTCCGAGCTGCGGCGGCTGCGCGAGCGGCTGGCCGACGTGGAGAAGCAGCTGGAGGCCTCGCGCCGGGCCGCCCGCGAGGGCAGGAGCATCGAGGACGCCCGCATCCGGGTGCTGCTCGACGCGCTGCAGGACGCCTCGGCCGGGCTGCGCAGGGAGCTCGCCCTGCCCACGATGATCAGCCGGCCCGCCGACTCGGTCGCCGCGGTCACCGGCGAGCGGCCCGGCGTCCGGGGGGTGCCCGCGCGGGCGCTGGCCGACGACGATCCGCAGCTCCTCGACCAGCTCCTGGCCCTGCCGCAGGTCCACCTGATCATCGACGGCTACAACGTGACCAAGACCGGCTACGGCACGCTCACCCTCGCCGACCAGCGCACCCGGCTCATGACCGGGCTCGGCGGGCTGGTGGCGCAGACCAGGGTCGAGGTCACCGTCGTGTTCGACGGGGCCGAGCTGAACTCCCCGGTGCAGGTCGTGGCGCCGCGCGGGGTGCGGGTGCTGTTCAGCCAGCCGGGGGAGATCGCCGACGATCTGATCCGCCAGCTCGTACGCGCCGAGCCGCCCGGCCGGGCCATGGCCGTGGTGTCGTCGGACCGTGAGGTGGCCGAGTCCGTCAGGCGGATGGGAGCCAGACCCGTTCCGTCTGGCTTGCTGCTGCGCAGGCTGGGCCGGGCCTAGATTACCTGCACCCCTTACGGGCGGATTTGCCGCGCCGTGCCAGGGATATTACGAATTGGGTGGATAGCGTGTGACCTCACCCGCCACTTCTGTACTATTCGCCCCAGATATCATCCCTGGGAGGCGACACAGTGAGGTTTGGCAGGGTGCCGGTGGCCGCGGGTCTCGCGTTCGGGCTGGTCCTGTCCCCCATGGGAGCCGCCGTCGCCGATCCCCGGCCGACCCTCGGACAGGCCAAGGCCAAGCTCGACAAGCTCAACGACAAGGCCGACAAGGTCGTCGACCGCTTCAACACGGCCACCGAGCGGTACAAGGCCGCCAAGGGCGCGTACACCAAGCTGAACGACCGCTACAAGACCAAGCTGGCGACGGTCGCGGACCTGCGCGCCCAGGTGATCGGCATGGCCGTCGACAGCTACAAGCTCGGCACCGACGTGACCTCCCTGCCCGGCCTCGTGAGCGCGGACCGCCCCGACGACTTCCTGATGAGCCTGGCGCTGGCCGGGCAGCTCTCGCGGGAGCGGGCGGAGAAGCTGGCCGCGTTCGACCGGGAGAACCGCGGGCTGAAGGTCGAACGCGACAAGGCGGAAGAGGCGCTGGAGGCGGCCGACCGGGAACGGGACGGGGTCGAGAAGGAGCGTTCGGAGATCATGAAGCTGATCTCCGAGCAGAAGAAGCTCCTGAAGAAGCTCGGCGCCTACAACCCCGGCAACCCGAACAGCGTCGGCATCCAGTACACGGGGCCGGCCTCGGGCAACGCCGCCGCCGTCCTGCGCTTCGCCTTCGCCCAGGTGGGCAAGCCGTACGTGTTCGGCGGGACGGGGCCGGGCGGCTGGGACTGCTCCGGCCTGACCCAGGCGGCGTGGCGCGCCGCGGGCGTGTCGCTGCCGCGCACGACCTGGCAGCAGTGGGCCTGGGGCGCGAGCCGCAAGGTCTCACTGAGCGCCCTCCAGCCGGGGGACCTCATCTTCAGCTCGAGCCTGGGTCACGTCAGTATCTACGCCGGCGACGGGAAAATCGTTCACGCGCCGCAGACGGGCGACGTGGTCAAGGTCGTCAAACTCTCGTCGTACGGCGGCCGCCTCGTGGGCGCCATCCGCCCGTAGCTACGACGCCGAATCGTTGATCGCATCAGCCGAACGAGGTTCGGTTTGATGAGCGATGGGAACGATCCAGCGCGCCTGACGAGCCGCAACAAGTGTGACAAACGCGACATTTGGGGCCTGACAAACGGGCGCGAAAACAAATGTGAGCAGCGTCACATTTCGATAACGGAACCTGGTGTTCCAGCAGGGATTTCCCTCCTTACTGACTCCACTATCTGATCTTTACAGGCGGTGTCCCGCTTTGCCGATCCTTGACCCTTCGGCGTAGCTTCTGGCGACGTCGCGGTGAACAAGCCATGTCCCCCGCGAACCTGCACCGGTCTCTCCCGGTGTGAGACAGATAAAGATCCGCTGGTCAACCGCCCAAATGTCCCCACATCAACACATTGGTCGGGACGGTTGGCCTGCCGAATCCGTGCAGCCAGGAGGCACGGAGCCGGGGACCCAGCGATCCCAGTTCCCCAGGGATCAGGGGGTGAATCGGCGCGCACATCGCGCCGTAGGGCGACTTCCAGGCCCGAATCCGTCAGCTAACCCGGTAGGCATTCGTGGAAGAGTCAAGGAGAAATCCTGTCTACCTCCCTGCATAACCCCCGTCTGTCCCGCATTGCCCTGAGTGGCGTAGCGCTCACGATGACCGTGACGGCCGGAGGTGCGATCCTCCATGCCCCAACGGCTCAGGCTGCCACGACCGATTCGGCGTCGACGACCAAGGCGGCCGCAACCGCCGGAACCTCGAAGACGACCTCGGCCGCGGCGCTGAGGGCGGCCAAGGTCGCCCGTCAGAAGGCGAAGGCCCGCAAGGCCGTCGCCGTGGCCAAGAACCAGGTCGGTGACCCGTATCGGTACGGAGGCACAGGCCCCGGTTCGTTCGACTGCTCCGGCCTCGTCCAGTACGCCTGGAAGAAGGCCGGGGTGAAGCTCCCACGCGTGGCGGCCAGCCAGTTCGCCCGCACCAGGAACAAGGTCTCGTGGCGGAACCTCCGGCCCGGCGACCTGATGTTCTTCAGGGGGCTCGGCCACGTGGGCATGTACGTCGGCAAGGGCAAGATGGTCCATTCGCCTCGGACAGGCGAACGGGTACGCATCGACAAGCTGGGTGGATGGCGGCGGGCGTCGTTCGTCGGCGCTGTCCGTCCCGGCATGTGAAGAAGCCCCGCCCGGCTCCTCCGGGCGGGGCTCTCCCATTGTTGCTTTCATTTTTTTACGGCGGAGCACGGGCGGCGCCACCCGCCGCACCTGGCTGAGGGCCTCCAGGGAGACGCCCGCTGACCCGCACAACGCACCCACCGCAACGGCCCCCCCCTCAAACCAGCCACCCCACCCACCCACCCCGCCCGCCTCATGGCTTCCCGCCTCACGGTCTCGCGCACGTGGCCCCACAGGCCCACAGCCGCTCAACCCGCTCCTCGGCTCCACGACCCTCGGCCACACGGCTCACGACCCTCGGTCCCATGACCCTCAGCCCTCGGCTCAGGGCTCAGAGGTCCCGGCTCGCGGGCCAGGCTCCCCGTCCGATGGCGCGCGGTGTGTGGTCCTCTGGCGCGCAGCCACCGCATGCGGTGCGGGTGGACGGTTCTCAAGGGGGTGCGGAGTGGCCGGTCAGGGGCCGGCGGGCGGCTACGATCGGGCATCGTGTCAGGGCAGGTGAGTCGGCGGGCCGCGATCGTCTCCGTCCTGCTTCTCGCCGTCGCCCCCGCCAGCGCCCCCACCCCCGATTCCCCCATCCTTCCCGCCGAAGTCCGTGGCCTGTGGGGTGACCGCGAGGTCGTGGTCCGCGGGGCCCGATCCGTGGTCGTCGGCGGGCACACCGCACCCGCCGAGCTCGGCGACATCGCGCGGAGGGCTGATCGGGCGGGGCAGCGGGTGTCGGCGGTGCTCGGAAGGTCAGTACGACCGCTCGTAGTCGTTCCCTCGTCCGCTGCCGAAGCGGCCGGGCTGGCCGGGGTGGGGCGGGTCGACGGGCTGGCGGCGGTGGCCGATCGCGGGCGCGTGATCATCGTCCCCGAGTTCTTCGCCAGGCTGAACTCCACCGGCAAGGACGTCGTACTCACCCACGAGCTCACCCACGTCGTCGCCGGCACCGACCGCCTGCCCCCATGGCTCTATGAGGGGTTCGCCGACTACGTCGGCTACCGCGACTCCGGGCTCCCCATGAGGACCGCGGCCGCCGAGCTCGCCGCCGAGGTGCGGGCCGGGAGACTGCCGAGGGAATTGCCCGGACCTGAGGCTTTCGCGGCTGACGGGCGGGACCCCGTCCGGCTCGCCCGGGCGTACCAGGAGGCTTGGCTGGCGTGTCGCTTCCTGGCTGACCGGTTCGGTGAGAGGACGCTGGTGAGGCTCTACCGTGACGCCCGCGCGGGCGGCGTAGACCGAGCACTCGCCGCGCTCGGCCTCTCCGCGGCCACGCTGACGGCACGGTGGCGCGACTACGTGCGAGACCAGCTCGCGTGAGGGGGAGGCAGATGAGCGAACGGCGGAACGTGGACGACGCGTCGCAAGAGGCGTCGAAGGAGGGTGAGGAGGCCGGAGGCACCGCGGCTCTGAGTGGCGAGGCGCGCGGTCACGGTGCGAGCGCGTCAGTAAAGGGGGAGAGCGCCGGCCCGATGTCGGGAGGTGGCGCGTCCGTGAAAGGGGAGGGCGTCGGCCTGACGTCCGGGGGTGGCGCGTCCGTGAAAGGGGAGGGCGTCAGCCCGATGCCCGGAGGTGGCACGCCAGTGAAAGGGGAGAGCGCGGGTCCGGTGGCCGGCGGTGGTGCGTTCGTGAAGGGGGAGAGCGGCGGCGGCAGGCGAGGGCAGAGTGAGGGTGTGTCCGTGAACGGGGGAGGGCCGCCGGAGTCCGACGGCGAGCGCCGGCTGCGGCGGCAGGCGGCGGTGGCGGCCGTGCTGCTCGGCCTGGTGATCGCGGCCGTGGCCGCCTTCAGCACCCCCTGGCACCTCCTGACCTCCGGACCGCCCGACCCGGCCCGAGACTTCACCGCCGCGCAGATCGCCAGGTCCGAGGCGTTCGATGCGGCCAGCACCCTGCCCGCCTACCTCTCGCTGGCCCTCACGCTGATCATCGCCGGACTGCTCGTCGCCACCCCGCTCGGCGTGAAGCTGGTGGCGTGGCTCAAAGGCCCCTGGTGGGTCCGCGTGGTGCTGGGCGTCGTGGTCATCACCCTCTTCACCCAGCTGATCAAGCTGCCGATCGCCATCTGGGGCGAGACGCTGCTGCGCGGCTACGGCCTGTCCATCCAGACCTGGGGGTCCTGGGCAAGCGACCGGCTGAAGAACATAGGCGTCGACGCGTTCATGCTCTCCCTGATGCTGCTGGTGCTCGTGGCGCTGGCCCGCACGTTCAGGCGGTGGTGGATCCCGGCCGCCGTGGGCGCGTTCGCGCTGACGGTGCTGGCGTCGTTCGTCTACCCGGTGGTGTTCGAGCCGCTGTTCAACGACTTCACGACCATGCAGCAGGGCCAGCTCCGCACCGAGCTCCTGGACATGGCCAAGCGGGACGGCGTGCCGGTCGAGGACGTGCTGGTCGCCGACGCCTCCCGCAGGACGACGGCGCTGAACGCCTACGTGTCCGGGTTCGGCGCCACGCGCCGCATCGTCGTCTACGACACGCTGCTCAAGGCCCCGAAGGCCGAGGTCGAGCTGGTCGTGGCGCACGAGCTGGGCCACGCCAAGACCGACGACGTGCTCTACGGCACGTTCATCGGCGCCCTGGGCGCCGCGCTGGGCGCGATCCTGCTGTTCTGGGTGTTCGGCCTGGTACGCCGCCGCACCGGCGTCACCGGCCTGGGCGATCCGCGCGCGGTCGGCGCGGTCATCGGCCTGATGACCTTCGGCTCGCTGCTCATGAGCCCCGCCGAGAACCTGATCAGCCGCCACATCGAGGCCAGGGCCGACCTGCACGCGCTGGACCTCACGCACGATCCGGCCACGTTCATAGCGATGCAGAAACGCCTGGCAGTCACCAATATTTCCGACTTGTCGCCGGATGCGGTGGAATATGTGCTCTATGCGTCCCATCCTTCCAGCCCCGAGCGCATCGCGATGGCCCGTGCATGGGCCAAGCTGAACGGCGTCCCCGTGCAGTGACACGTGCGGTGACACGTGCAGTGACGCGTGCGGTGACAGGTGCGGTGACACGTCCAGTGACACGTGTGGCGGCAGGAGCGACGCTGGGTGCGGGGCCCAAGGTGCTCGTCGTCACGAACGACTTCCCGCCCAGGCCGGGCGGCATCCAGTCGTTCGTGCACGGCCTCGCGCTGCGCACGCCGGGCGTGGTCGTCTACGCGCCCGCCTGGCCGGGCTGCGAGGAGTTCGACGAGCTCCAGCCGTTCCCGATCGTGCGGCATCCGACGCGGCTCATGCTCCCGACGCCGGCCGTCGCCCGCAGGGCGGCGAGGCTGGTGGCCGAGCACGGCGCGCAGACCGTGGTGTTCGGGGCGGCGGCGCCGCTCGGGCTGCTCGCCCCCCGCCTGCGCCGGGCGGCCCATCCGCTCACGACGCACCTTGGCGCGAGTCACCTCGACGCCACAGCGCTC